>NZ_VSRL01000070.1 GCF_012184385.1 Lentzea indica | reverse complement strand
CGAAGCGGCGGTCGCGCCCAGCCCGCCTGGGCCGCGACCCCGCCCCGCGTTCGCAGTGAGATCCTCCGCCGTGCCTACGACATCATCATCTCGCGCACCGAGGAACTCGCCCTGCTGATGACCCTGGAAATGGGCAAGCCCCTCGACCAGGCGCGCGGGGAGGTCGCCTACGCCGCGGAGTTCTTCCGCTGGTTCTCCGAGGAAGCGGTCCGCGTCGACGGCGGGATGGCGCTGGCCCCCGAGGGCAAGAACCGGATCATGGTGCTGCGCCAGCCCGTCGGCCCGTGCCTGCTGATCACCCCGTGGAACTTCCCGCTGGCCATGGGCACCCGCAAGATCGGCCCCGCAGTCGCCGCCGGGTGCACCATGGTTCTCAAGCCGGCCCCGCAGACCCGCTGTTCCACGCTCGCTCTCGCCGCCATCCTCACCGAGGCGGGCCTTCCCGACGGCGTCCTCAACGTCGTCGTCACCTCGGACGCGGCCGGGGTCGTCGAACCGCTGCTGCGCGGCGGTCAGATCCGCAAGCTCTCCTTCACCGGCTCCACCCAGGTCGGCAAGATCCTGCTGGCCCAGTGCGCCGACACGGTCGTGCGGGCGTCCATGGAGCTGGGCGGCAACGCCCCCGTGATCGTCTTCGACGACGCCGACCTGGACGCGGCGGTCGAAGGCACGATGCTCGCGAAGATGCGCAACATGGGCGAGGCCTGCACCGCGGCCAACCGCATCTTCGTCCACAGCTCGCTCGCCGAGGAGTTCGCCGCGCGTCTGGCCGACCGCATGGAGGCCCTCACCGTCGGCGCCGGCACCGAACCGGGCACGGACGTCGGCCCGCTCATCGACGAGGCGGGCCGCGGCAAGGTCCACGAGCTCGTCCTCGACGCCGTGCGGCACGGCGCCAAACTCGTCACCGGCGGCGAGCTGCCGGACGGACCTGGCTGCTTCTACCCGCCCACCGTGCTGACCGGTGTCTCCGCCGACGCCGCCGTGAACCAGAGGGAGATCTTCGGCCCGGTGGCCGCGATCCTCACCTTCGACGACGAGGACGAGGTCGTCGCCGCCGCCAACGACACCGACTGGGGCCTGGTCAGCTACCTGTTCACCCGCGACCTCGACCGCGCCCTGCGCGTCAGCGAGCGGCTGGAGAGCGGCATGGTCGGTCTCAACACCGGCCTCGTGTCCAACCCGGCCGCGCCGTTCGGCGGTGTCAAGCAGTCCGGTCTCGGCAGGGAAGGTGGCCGGGCGGGGATGGACGGATTCCTGGAGTACAAGTACATCGCCATCCCGACGGGAAACTGACTCGGCCGGCGAGTGGTGGCTGCTGACTGACGCCACAGCACGAACACGAGGTGGACGCGGCCGATTCGACCGCGTCCACCGGGCATGTGGTCACGCGCTCAGGCACCGACGCCGCTTTCGTTCGGCTTCTGGGACAACGACGCCGTCGCCGTGATCGTCCCGGCGGCTCGGTCCCGTCGATCATCCGGCGATCTTGTACCTGCCGAGCACCATCTGGGCCAGCTCGTCGGCGATCTCGTCCAGCGTCGCGTCGACCCATCCGACGACCCAGTCGTGCATGAGTCCGTTGACGGCGCCGATGATGGCCGCGGCGGTGATGCGGTAGTTGCCAGGAGGGATCTCGCCACGGGTGACGGCGTCCGCCGCGAGCCGGTTGATCATCTCGACCCAGATGGCGCGGCGTTCGAGGCGCTGGCGGTCCATGCGCGGGCTGACTCCGACGACCTCCACGTAGGCGATGCGGGCGTGGCGCAGGTCGGCACAGGCGCCCTTCACGTAGGCGTGCACCAACAGGGGCAGCAGCTCTGGCAAGGTCAGGTGCCCAGCATCGGGCAGCACGTCGGCGACTGCCTTCGCCGCCACGTCGTTGACGTGGAGGTGCAGGTCGGCCAGCAGGTCTTCCAGAGTGCGGTACTCCTCGTAGAACTGGCGGCTCGACAGCCCCGCAGCCTTGCACAGGTCACCCAGGCGAGTTCCCCGGTAGCCCGGCCCGGTGCCGAACACCTCCAGGCCCGCTTCCTGGAACCGCCCGCGCCGCTCGGCACGACGCTCAGCCGCGTCCTTGCCCCCGTAGCGGCCCTCCGCCGGGGTGATCCTGCCTGCCACTGTGCCTCCATCGGATCCGCGCGGCAGTTTCCCCCACTGGCTCTTGTGGCCGGCATCACGTCAGCCTACTATCCAGTAGCCAAGATCTGAACTTGGCCAAGTTCAGATCTCCCTGCGGCATGCGCCTTCCTTTGCGGGCGCCCACTTCACTCGGAGAAGCAGCGATGCACGCTACGTCCGACCCTGCACGGAAAGCTCGCAACGGAAGCGCTCTCACGCGCCTGACACGCGTTGTCGCCGCGGCGACAGCCCTCGCCGCCTGCGTCACCGCCCCGGCCGCCTCCGCGGCCCCGCTGCGCGAGGTGATGTTCGTCGGCAACAACTGGGACGGCACCGCCGACGTCATCAAGTCGACCGGCGACTTCGCCAAGATCGGCCGCCTCAACGTCATCCCCGACAAGACCCAGCGACTGACCGAGATCTACCTCAACCCGATCAAGCTGGCGTTCTTCCTCGGCATCCGGCAGGGGCCGGGCGAAGGACACGACCAGTTCGTCGACGACATGTACGCCACCCCTGACGGCACGGCCATGGTCGTCTCACGACCCAGCTTCGCCGACGTCGTCTCCCTGGACCTCGCCACCGGGAAGATCAAGTGGCGGTTCCCGGTGTCGGGCTTCCGTTCCGACCACATGGCCGTCTCCCCCGACGGCGGCAAGGTCGCGGTCTCGGCGTCGACCTCCAACACCGTGCACGTGCTGGACATCAACACCGGCAAGCAGCTCGGCTCCTTCAAGACCGGTGACAAGCCGCACGAGAACGTCTTCACCAACGGCGGCAAGTACATCTGGAACATGTCGATCGGCGAGGTCAACAACAACTTCGACGCGCCGTGGCAGGACTTCCTCAAGGGCGACCGGCACATCACCGTCGTCGACGCGAGCACCTACCAGGTCGTCAGGACCATCGACATGCGCAGCCGGCTGGACGCCTTCGGCCGCAACGACTTGTCCAACTCCGTGCGGCCCGCGGTGTTCAGCCCCGACTTCTCGAAGCTGTACTTCCAGGTGTCGTTCTTCAACGGTTTCCTGGAGTACGACGTCGCCACCGACAAGATCACCAAGGTGAAGACGCTGCCGAAGAATTCGGGCACCAGCGACGACCGCACCACCTTCGTCAACGACTCGCGCCACCACGGCCTGTCCATGAACCCCGACGGCAGCAAGCTTTGCGTCGCCGGAACGATGGACGACTACGCCACCATCGTCGACCGCGCCAGCCTGCAGGAGGGCCCGCTCGTCACGGCCTCCAAGCCCTACTGGGCCACCGTCAGCGGTGACGGCCGGGCATGCGTCATCTCCGAAAGCGGCACCGACCAGGTCACCGCGATCGACTTCGCCACCGGCCAGAAACTCGTCTCCGTGCCCGTCGGCGACCACCCGCAACGCGTCCGCATCGCCCACATCACCGCGGACTGGACCGGCCCCACCAGCTGATCATCAACCGTCCACCGGGCCGCTTCACGCTCCTCAGCGGGCTGCCGTGAGCATGGCGTCGCCGAGCCCGCGTGCCTGACGCGCGGGCCCGTCGAATCCACTATGGACAGCTGATCAGCAAGATCGCCGGTGTTCTCGCGCACCCACGCCTTGGTCTCGACGGCCAGGGCGTGCGCTTTGCCTGAAGCGTTCGGCAGCTCGGCCATCGCCATGAGAAGAGGGCGTGGAACAGATCAAGACGGGCGTGGTCCGTGCACCGTGGCCCGACATGCCGTCCGCGGTTGTCAATCCGGCCGATATCGCGGCTGTCACGGCGAAGGCGCTCCTGCCAGCGGATCATGAGGGCCGCGAGTACGCGGTGACCGGGCCCGAGGCGTTGCGACCGGGCGACCGGGTGCGGATCCTGGCCGAGGTGCTCGGCCGTGACATCCGGTACGAGCCGCAGCCCGATGACGAGGCCCGCGCGGAGTGGGCTCGCGCCAACGCGGGCCCGCGCCGACTACTCCGTGCTGGCCGCCCTCGATGACCACGGGCCGCTGAGCCAGGCGGACATCGGCCGCCGTGTCGGCCTGGACCGCAACGACGTCAACGGCATCCTCAACCGGCTCGAAGCCGCGGCCAGGGTTCAGCGCGAGGTCGATCCTGCCAATCGGCGCCGCAACATCGTCGCCCTGACCGACGACGGTCGCCGCTACCTGGCACAGATCCAGCACCACGCCGAGCTGGTCCAGGACGAGCTCCTGGGCGCGCTCGACGCGGCGGAACGTCGCCAACTGCAGGCACTGCTGGCCAAACTCCTCGACGGTCACGGCCCGCAACCGGCCTGATCAAGCGGCCTGCTAGCGGAGTTGGTCGTCGGTGTAGTACCCGGACTCCACGAGAACCTTGTGGTAGTTGGCCTTGTTGACGCTCACGGGGTTCAGCAGGAAGGCCGGGACGACCTTGACGCCGTTGTCGTAGTCGTTGAGGTTGTTCAGCTGCGGCGGCGTCCGGCCCTTCAACGCGGCGTCCGCCATCATCGCCGTGACGGTCGCCAGCTCGCGGGTGTCCTTGTAGATCGTCGAGTACTGCTCGTCGGCGATGATGGACTTCACGGAGGCGAGCTCGGCGTCCTGGCCGGTCACGATCGGGAAGACAGGGCCGTAGCCGTTGTTCTTCAGCGCGGCGAGGATGCCGAGGGAGATGCCGTCGTAAGGCGAGAGCACGCCGTTCACCTTGGTGCGGCGGTATGTCGTGGCGAGGATGTCCTCCATGCGCTTGCGGGCGGTCTCGCCGTCCCACCGAGGGGTCGTAACGGACTGGAAGTCCGTCTGACCGCTGCGCACCACCAGCGTGCCGCTGTCGAGGTATGGCTTGAGCACGGACATGGCGCCGTTGAAGAAAAATGTCGCGTTGTTGTCGTCCGGCGAGCCGGCGAACAGCTCGACGTTGAACGGACCTTTCGCGGAGCTGGGCCGGCCATCAGCGGCACGAAGCCCGAGCCCGGCCAACAGTGACTCGGCCTGGTAGACGCCGACCCGGAAGTTCTCGAACGTTGCGTAGAAGTCGACGTACGGGCTGTCTCGCAGGAGCCGGTCGTAGGCGATCACCGGGACCCTGGCGTCCGCGGCCCGCTGAAGTGGCTGGGTCAGCGCGGAGCCGTCCACCGAAGCGATGATCAGCAGCTTGGCGCCGTCGGCGATCTGGCTCTCGATCTGTTTCACCTGGCTGGGAACGTCGTTCTCGGCGTACCGCAGGTCGACCCGGTGTCCCAGCCTTTCCAGGTCGCGCTTGATGTTCTCGCCGTCGTGGATCCAGCGCTCCGACGAGGTCGTCGGCATGGTGACGCCCACGAGCGCACCCTCGGCGGGTTTGACCTGCTGGCCGGCCGCCGGCGCGCCGCACGCCGTCACCAGCAGCGCCACCACCGGCACCACTGATCTGGACAATCTCATGCTGGCTCCTCGCGCGGATCAACATCGGTGTTGACGATCGCCGCGGTTCCCAGGGCGGGCCGAAAGCACGGCCCACGTGTGATCCGCGCCACGAGCGAGTGTGAACGTTAACAAGTGAAGTTGCGCCTATCAAGCGAAGGCGTGACGTACCCGGTGCCGTCGAACGCTGACCGCGGAACACCCGCTGCGCGACCAGTTCTGGTGCCAGCCGATAGTCGCTGCACCGCTCGGGCCGACGCGCTCGCCACATACCGCGGCGTGAGCAGGCTGTTGTCCGAGGAGCTCGGCCTCGATCCCGGACCCGAGCTGCACGCCACCATTCTCGCGGCGTGCTGACCCCACCTCACCACCAGTTCAGCGGCGTCTCGTCGTCGGCGGGGTCGTACACGTTGCCGAAGTACCAGTTCGTGCCGGGATGCGCCGCCACGAAGTCCCTGAACAGCTTCTCCACCACGGGGAACGTGGCGGTCACCGGAATCGAGTAGACCGAGTTCAGCTCGGTGGCGCCGTCGAACGTGCCACCGAGCCGGTTCACCTCAGCCACCAACGTTTCCGGCACCTCGTGCGCCCCGTAGATCTGGATGCAGAGGTTGCCCCCTCGCTCGACCACCTCGTAGGTGCCGTCCCGCTCGTCGTAGGCGATCACGTCCCCTTTGGCGATGCCGCCCGCGAGGCCGGGGGCCGCCACCACGTGATAGCGGCCTCCGGTCAGATCATCGACGAGCAGCTCCTCGAACGAGGGTTCGCCGTTCGTCTTGTGACCTGCCACGATCAGGATCACCGTGCGTGCGCTGGACATGTTTTCCCATCATGCGCACCGCCTACGGGCGGTGGAGCCATTCGACGAGGTCGGGTGGGGCCAGCTCGACCACGCGGCGCTGGTAGCGGTCGAGTGCGGCGGAGTCGAGCAGGCGACGCCACTGGCCGCTGGTGCCCGAGCGGAAGAAGTTCTCGTTGCTGCGCCACAGTTTGGCGTCGACGCCTGGTGCCAGCTCGTCGGCACGGCCGCGCATGTGGTCGAACGTCGCCGCTGTGGCCAGTTCGTTGATGCGTTGCTCGCTGACCTCGATCGACAGCACCTGCGCCAGGCGCCGTAGTTGGCCGGGCAGGTCCGCCTTGAGGTCCGCGTAGTGGAACAGTGCGACCTGGGGCTCGTCGCGGCGATCCCAGAACGTTCGTACGTGGTTGACCAGGTTGGCCAAGGTGACGCCGAACGAGGTCGTGTCGTTGACGAGGTCCGCGTCGGCCCACACCCAGAACCGGTCGAGCGGGTCCGGCGCCGGGAGCTGGGCCACCTGCGGGTCGAGCGAGGACATGGCGTCCGGATGGATGTTGGCCGCGGCGTTCTCGAAGGACAGCATGGCGTCCCTCGGGTCGCGCCCGACGCAGACGTAGGTCACGTCCTGGTGGAACGGCAGGCCGTCGAGCGGCGTGTGGGTCTTGATGAACCGCCGGTGCCGCTGGCTCTCGAGCGTGGCCAGCGTCGCGGCCGTGTCGTAGGTGACCGCGTCCAGCCACGGGGAGATCTCGGTGAGCGGCCGGTCGAACTCGGCCGTGTCGAAGATCAGCAACGCGCACAGCATCTGCATCCACGTCGTGCCGCACTTCGCGGGCGGGCTGAGCACCACGTCCCCGGCCCGGAACGGGAAGTCCACCCACAGCGCGCTGTCGGACACCACTGTTCTGTATCGCCGCAACGTAGCCATGTTCAGCTCCCCCAGCCGTCGACATGCGTCCGCTTCCAGGGTGCCACGCTTCGGCGCCGGTCAGTAGACCTCCTCGGCCCGCGACGGGGTGGCGTTGGAGCACCGGGTCTCGCGGTCCATCCGTGAACGCCTGCCCCGACGACGTGGCCCTGGAGCAAGTGCAGCGAGGAGCCACCATGAGAAAACTGATGATCTTGGTGGGCGCGATCGTCTTGGAAGTGGCGGCCACGCTGTCCCTGAGGGCGGCAGCGATCGACAACCCTTGGTGGACGGTGCTGACCGTTGCGGGTTACGGCGGCCCGTTCGTGGCCCTTTCCGCACTGCTGCGCATGGGTGCCCCGATCGGTGTCGTCTACGGGATCTGGGCGGCCGCAGGTGTCGCCCTGACAGCGGTTTTCGGCGCTGTGCTGTTCGCAGAGCCGTTCACGCTGCTGATCGGGTTGGGGATCGCGACCGTGATCGCCGGGGTCGTCCTGGTGGAGACCGGCCACTCTGTCGCTGCGTGCTTCGGAAGGACTGAAGAAAAAGCAGTGGATCGCCCCTGTCGCGGCCTCCTACGCAGCCGCGTTCGGACTGCTGACAGTCGCTCTCGCGCAGGGCATGCCGGTCGGCATCGCGTACGGCATCTGGGCGGCCTGCGGTGTTGGGCTGACCGCGAGCGGGGCGCGGGTGTTCTTCAAAGACGCGCTGACCAAACGCATGGGGGCCGGCATCGCGGTCATCGCCGCAGAGGTGCTGATCATTGAACTCGGCATGGCCGCGCACTAATTAGGAGGAAGATCCCAAGGGTCATCAACACCACGAAGAGAGCGCACGCGACCCAGTTCCGTGACGTGGCTGCCCAAAGAAACCCGGCAGTTCCACCACCCACGAGCACGGCGAGGATCACAAGAGCCGACGACGAAGGCAGATACCTCGGTCCGAAGCCAGTCCGTCGGTCGACCTCGTTCTGGACCACCCGCCACAGGCCGCGGTCTTGACGGCGTCCCTTCTCGATCGCCTCGCTCAGCTGCGCCGCCACCGCCTTCACGGCAGCGGCTTCCAACACGCGTGTTCCAACCTCGGTCATCGCTCGGTTCACTTTCGTACTCGGAATACTGCGAAGTGCGTGTTCGGGGGCGTCCGGACAGGCTTCCCCGCCTACAACGACGGAAAGGGCTCATCCGAATCCCGTTGCACCGCACCGTCTGCGTCGCCGGCCTCCTGAAGGCGGACGCACCGGCGGACGATCAGATCCCTCGATTCGTCCTCGTCCAGGCTGACCTCGTCGAGCGCCCGGATGACATCCGCGTAGCCTCCGACAGCCTCCTTCGTCTCGACGAAGAGGCTGGAGTTCTCAGTCTCCGTCCACACCAGCGGCTCGTACTTCGGGAACTTCAGCTGAGTGAAGGGCCCCGCTATGCCCGCATGTGCACCAGCTGCTGCAGGCACGACCAAGATCCTGATCTTCTTCCAGTTCGCCATGAGCACGAGGTGCTGCAGCTGGCCGATGTGCTCTTCTGGTGTACCGATCTGAAGATCGAGCGCGAGTTCGTGGATGTAGAAGGTGCAGTCCAGACCGTTGCTGAGCAGCTTCTGCATCTCCTGCAGTACACGCAACCGCTCGTCCAACTCGTCGACCGACACGGTGGCGGACGCGGTCAACACGGCGCGCTCATACTCAGCTGTCCGGAGAAGAACTGGCACGGCGTGCGTGTGCCAGCTGATCAAGGTTTCGGCTGCGGCGAGGTGGGTGAGGGCGGTCCGCGGTCGTACCGGCGCGCACTTGCCGTGCAGCTGCCACCATCCCGACAAGTCCCTCTCCGGAAAGAGTTCGAGCAGATGGTCACGCTCATCGGCTTTGGCCCGGCAGAGACCCAGCAGTAGCGCGACCTCGAGCCGGCTGACACCGCCCTTGCCGGTCAGCACGTCCGAGACTTTGGCCTCCTGCCAGCTCAACAGGTCGGCAACCTCTCGGGCGTTCAGCCCCGAGTTCGTGATAGCAGCTCGCATGCCCTCACCGAATTCGCGGCCGCGCGCGGTGGAGAATCTCTTCGGCATGTCCGAATTCCTTGTGCTGATAAGAAGGTTGAGAGGAGGTCGGTTCAGTCCACCGAGGACTCGTGCAGCCTGTGCCTCCTTGGGCTCCAGCACGTGCGGTCCCGCGTTGTCGCCGTAGCTGCTCCGACGGCGAGGTGAACCTTGATCAGCATCCGGCACGGTGCAGGAATCCTGCGCCAGAACGGTCCGCTGCGACACTTTCTGCAGCAGCCGTTCTCGTCCGGGAGATGTTCGTCGACAAGCGCATGCACCGCTGCGACCAAGCCTGGGACTTCCCGACGCATCATCGACAAGGCGGATGCGGCGTCGCCTTCAGCCGCGACTCGCGACACGAGATCCAGGTGATCATCGAGACGCTGCCGCAGCTCAGCGAACAAGACCAGGTTGCCCATCGCCGATCCCCTCCTGGACTAGCTCGCTCGACGCGACTGTTCCGCCGGGTCCTCCAGCTGATCGACCACGACTTGGGCCGGGCACTTCCGCAGAGCCAGTTCCACAACGACCCGAACGCGAACCGTTCTCTTCGGCTGTGCCACGTGCACGCCCCTTCTCGCCAAGGCCACCCAGCGCCACCCTCACTGGGTGGCGGTAGCCATCGAAGCCAGGCCTCATCGAAGAAGCAGCGCCACGGCCTGGTACGGCGTCGACCGTGCCGTGGCGTGCCCCGTTCGCCGGGATCGGATAGCGGTGACGCCGTACGTCCGGAACGAGTGCCAGCAACAAACACCCAGCTCCCGACCTACCGCTCTGCCAACGAACGCTCTCGAAGGGCGTGATCAGGAAACCGAACGGCAGAGCCGTGCGATCTGCATCGATATCAGTGATCATTTCCCGCCCTCCACGTCATAGGCCCAAGCTGATCTACTGACAGACGAAGCGTATAGTCTGATATCAGAGTCTGATAATGCCCCGTTCTGGTGAACACAGTCCTGCTACTCTCCGTAGCGTTTGCCTTGGGTTCGGTGATCTGTTCAGGAGGTGCG
The DNA here is from genome assembly GCF_012184385.1 of Lentzea indica. Classification (GTDB taxonomy): domain Bacteria; phylum Actinomycetota; class Actinomycetes; order Mycobacteriales; family Pseudonocardiaceae; genus Lentzea; species Lentzea indica. Next base: position 26,881 of record NZ_VSRL01000070.1, on the reverse strand, counting down.
CGCATGGCGTCCGTGGAGATGCCGGCCTTCATCCACAACATCCAGTGCGGTCGATTGCTCGAAGCGCTGCGCGATGAGCGCACTCAGCGTGAAGTGGCGACTGCGTGCGGGTGGAGTCAGCCGACTCAAGTCGATCTGGAGCGCGGTCAGAAGCTCTTCACGGCAGAGAACCTGGAGAAGCTCAAGGCTGCGCTTGGTGGAGACGCAGAGACCTGGACGCAGATCGCTTGGCACGCCGAGGTCGGATCCGTCTCGGTACCGAAGGCTGATCTTCGGTGGAAGTTCAAGTCCGAGCCGATGCGCAAGCTGGTCGACATGGAGCGCACAGCCACGTTGATTCGCTGCAAGGCAAGCATGCTGCTACCCGGCATGCTCCAGACGATCGAGTTGATGCGCTACCTCATGGAGGTCGCAGGAGTCGCCGTCGAAGAAATCGATCGGCTCATCAACCTTCGCGTTCGACGCCAGGAAGCGCTCTTGAACCCCGCCCAACGGTTCGAGTTCATCATCGACCAGGCCGCACTCGCGCGGGTGAGTCTCATCTCAGACACCACAGGCATTTGGGCCGGGCAGCTGACGCGGCTGGCCGAGGTCGCAAAGCTTCCCAACGTGCACATCAAGTGGGTGCCGTTCAGCCACGGGTTCTACCCAGGTCAGGAAAGCGACTACCACCTCGCCACATATGCAGCTGACCCCGCGCTGCACCTCGTCTACGTTGAGCGTTACGACGAGCAGGCGGTCCTGCACGAGCCGAAGATCGTCAAGAGGTACCTGGATCTGTGGGAGGCGCAGGAGAAGGTCGCGCTTGGGTCGGATCAAGCAGCGAACTTCCTTGCGTTCGTAGGCGGACCGCAGCCGTCGTAACGGTTGGTGACGGCAACAGCGGAAGGATCGGCTTACGAGATGAACGAGCCATCAGCAACGTCCGATATCGGATTCACGCCCTGGTTCAAGTCCTCCTACAGCCAGCCGAGTGAGAGCGCGTGCGTCGAGATCAGGTTCGGAGCTGATCAAGTCGGCGTTCGCGATTCCAAGGCGCCTGACGAAGGCCGCCTGGGTATCCGTGGAGGTGCTTGGTCTCAGTTCACGACCTGGGTGATCGACGAAAGCCACTGAGACACAGCTGCGTCCCGGTGGCCTTCGCTCGGCCTGTTTCCTGTGTACAACGCCCTTCGGCCCCTGCCGCCGCCGCGCATGCAGCGGCGGCAGGGGCTGAAGGGTGCGGTTGATCAGCGCTGGCGACCGAGCAGGATGTGGGGATATCCGCGGTTGATCTGCTCGCCGAGCTCGACGTTGAGCTCGGCGATGAACTGGTCGAGGTAGGTCAGTGCGTCTTCGGGGGTCTGAGCCTCGGCTTCGGCCTTGTACTCGAACTCGACGAACGTGCCCGCGCCTTCGACGTGGTCGAAGGCGATCTCGATGTCATCGAGGGTCCAGGCCTCGCGGGTCTTGTTCACCGTGACCAGCGGCGGGAAGCCGAGGGCTTCGAGCATCCGGCGGATGGCTTCGACATCGCCGACCGAGGACTCGAACTCGTCGGCGTGCGGGCGGCCGGCGGGCCAGAGCTTGTAGTTGATGGAGGCGTTGCCGTCGTTGTCGGTGCGCACACGCAGCCACTCGGAGATCGCCTCGGGCTCGGTGAAGTCGCGGTGCGGCGCGTTGAAGTAGGAGTCGACCTGATTGGTCGGGTCGGTGGCCTTGGCTCCCCGGTCGACCAGCCTTGCCTTCAGAGCCTCCGGGTCGGACAGGGCGTACTTCTTCTCGACCTCGATGTACTTCACGTCAGGTCGCCTTCCTCATGAGTGGTGGAGTGCAGGAGAGTCCGGATCTCGACGAGCTCGTCGTCGGTGAGCGGATTGCCGAGACACGTGACGTTCGTGTGGATCTGTGCAGCGTGGCGGAACCCGGTGAGCACGATCGAGTCGGGTGCCGATTGCAGCACGTAGCGCAGCACCACGCGAACCAGCGCCGCGGGGTCATGCCCGAATCGGTCGCGCAACGGCGCCAGCTTGGTCGACGCGACCCGCAACGCCTCCGCGGTGAAAGCCGGGTCAGTGCTGCGGTGGTCAGTGTGGCTGAATGTAGGTGGCCGGTCGGGGTCGTAGCCGCCGAGGAGCACGCCCTGGCCGAGTGCCTGCTTGATCAGCACGCCGACACCGTGGAGGCGGGCGAACGCGAAAATGTCGGTCTCGTCGGGGCCGTAGAGCGGGCTGAGCAGGTTGAACCGCGCTTGCACCACATCGGGTGCGATGTCCTGGAACAGCTTGAGAAACCGTGCCGACTCCGCAGAGTGCTGCCCGTCTCCGTCAGCCCACTGCTGGGCGAAGACGTGCGGCGCGCGTATGCCGATAGCGCCGATGATGCCGTCGGCGTGCCATTTGTGCATGAGCTTGATCGCGTCGGCGAGATACCGATCGTCATCGCCGAAGTCGTTGCTGTGGAAGAAATAGGCGTCAAGGTGGTCGGTGCTGAGGTTGGCCAGCGTCGTGTTGAGTTGGTGGCGCATCTGGTCCGGGTGGTACGGGTGCGGGCCCGTGCCGGCAAAGTAGCCGACCTTGCTGGAGATGATCAGCCCGTCGCGGCCGACCTCGCGGACCAGGCGACCGAGGAGGCGTTCAGACCGGCCGAGGCCGTATACGTCGGCGGTGTCGTAGAAGGTCACGCCAAGCTCGTGTGCCTTCAGCAGCGCGGCGAAGGCCTCGTGCGGATCGACGTCGTCCCAGCCGATCGGGACACCGTTGTTCGCTGCCGGGCCGCCGATGGTCCAGCAGCCGGCGCCGATCACCGAAACTTCCTTGTCCAGGCCGGGAAGGACCCGGCGTTCCAAGGTGGGCACAGTGCAACCTCTCCCTTTGTCAGGTGCCACACGGGTCGCCGGCGTTGATGAGCGTCCACTCGTAGTTGAGCATCCAGCGATCGTGCTCGCGCGCCAGGATGGCGCGGTGCTCTTGTGGAAGGTCATCGCACACGGCGGTGACGACAGGCTCCAGCGAGCCGCGCAGTTCGCGGATCATCGCCTCGACCACTGCGGCGCACACCTCGTCGAGCTCCTGCCGGTCCGTGGCGTTCACGTCGGTGGCGTCCATGGCGTTGAGCATGCCGCCGAACAGCAAGTAGGCCGCGTCTTTGAGCACCCGGCGCAGCTCTCGCACGCGCTCGTAGGCGGGACCGTCGAGGATCTTCTCCAGGCTCTTGAGCGTGTAGTCGAGCGGGAAGTTCCGATCGATCCACAACTGTGCCCAGCGGGCGAGAATGCCGATGCGCCAGTCCTGGTAGCGGGCCTCGACGCGGCCCATCGACGGGTCGGGCCGGCCGGTGAGGCCTTCCTTCTCGGCTTGGCGGGTGTAGGCGGCACCGATCAGGCACTCCATACCGACGAGCATGTAGCTGATGCCGTAGTAGAAGGGGCGGCCGGTGGTGTGCTCGGCGACCCACTGCTCATCGCGCACGCCTTCGACGATCTCCTCTGCGGTGAGGTGCAGTTGCGGCTTGACCAGCAGGTCGGTGCGGCCCTGGAACGCATGGGTCGCGTGCAGTTCCGCAGGGGTCATGAGCTGGTCGAAGGTGATGTAGGTGAACCGGGGTGGCACGCCCAGTGCGGTGAGCGTGCGGATCGCCAGGGCGTTCTGCTCGCCGGTGGTCTCCTTGTTGAACCGCTTGAGGATCGAGGTGACGCCGGACTCCACCCCGAACAGGCAGCGCCGCAGCCCGCGGGTGACGAGGCCGCGCCACATCTCTGCGCGCTCCCGGTGCCAGGTCTCGTCGCGGTCGGGTCGTACGACTTGGTCCACGCGGCAGGACGTCTCCCAGGCGAGGCCCTCCTCGGCGAGCATGTCGGCGGCTGCGAACGCCCGCGGCACCGCGTCCTCGCCGCGGCCGATGAACTCCTCGTCGACCAGGTACACGGTCCTGCTGCGGTGCGGGTGTCTGTCGAAGACCGCGCCGATCTCGCGCAGCATCCAGCGCAGTGACTCCGGCGCAGCGCCGAACCACTGTCCTTTGTGGCCTCGTGGGCAGAAGGAGCAGAAGTTGGTGCAGCCCCTGCTGAATTCCAGCTGTGCGACCCCGTTGCAGGTGAGCGTGAGGTCGAGCAGGTCGAGCTCCGGGAGGATGTCGGCCTGCGCGAGATTGGGCACAACAGCGTTGCGGCGACGCGCAATCATCATCGTCCCGGTGCCGCGGGGTGCGCCGATGTAACCGACACCGCGAACCTGGTCCATGGTGAGGTCCTTGTGCCAGTGCGACAGAACGTCGGCGATGGTGGGCTCGCCCGCACCGCGGCTGATGATCAGGTTCGGGTAGCGGTCCAGCAGCATGGACTCGTTGCGCGCGGTGAGGCTGCCCCCGGCAACGAGCATCGGCGGGGTGTCCGTGGTGGTCACCGCGTCGAGCAGCTCCGTCATGAGGTCGTGCTGGCCGAAGGTCGCGGAGATCCCGAGGATGTCGACCTGTCCTGAGTCAACGCGATCGACGATGTGGTGCAGCTGCGCGCCGAGCTGCATGTCCAACAGCTCGACCTGTCCGAGCAAGGTGGTGCGCACGGCGCGGGCGAGGTCGGAGATCGCCAGCGGGAACCTCGGCAGCGGGAAGTACTCGGGGTGGTAGAGCGCGGCCAGCAACAACCGGGGCCGCGACAGCCGATGCACGCCTTCGGCGCTGATCTCCGCCTGGGACAGCCACTCGTCCGGATCATGGATCAGCAGGTGGTCGGCGGCCCAGGCTGGCCATGTTCGGGTGCTGTGGGGCTGCCCGGACAGGTCGGCCGCGGTCCACGTGCCACCGGGCTCGTGTTCGATCAGAACCAGTCGCCGGTCCAACGTGCCGGTGACCACGACCGTCCGGCCCTCGACGCACTCGGCGATCGCGTCCCGGACACGGTCGGGTTGGGCGAGTGGAACCGTCCACGGCCCGGCGCCCACGGTGGGGGCAATACCGGTGACATGTGCGATCGTGTCGACGAGCCGAACACGGCCAGACTGACGCGAGTCACGCATCAGGATCCTCCACGGGAGTCGTCGCGGAATCAGGTCATGGCTGCCGCGCACTCGTCAGCACTGACGGCAAGCCCGAGCAGCCGAGTGCCTGTGAGGTGGTGGAACTGCAGTGCTGGCCGGTCAGGGCACGAGCGCGGCAGGTGATCACGCTAGGTACGCCCGGCGGTATGAACCGGGAGGATTTCTCTGGGGTCGTCATCAGCGCGGATGCGAAGGTGAACGCCATGCGGGGAATGACCGACGGCATGACGATCGGAGAACGCGTCGCCTTCTACCGGCAGCGGCGGGGCCTGACTCAGCTGGTCCTGGCGGGACTCGTGGGTCGCACGGAGGACTGGTTGCGCAAGGTCGAGCACGATGTGCTCCCACTGGACCGGCTCTCCGTGCTGCGCCGCTTTGCCAAGGCACTCGACGTTGCTCTCGGCGACCTGATCGGCGAGCCGGTCCTGATGGCGTGGGCCGACGAGCCGGGCCGGCGGACCGTCCCCGCGCTTCGGGCGGCGCTCATGGACCACCGCCAGTTCCTCACCGGACCGCAATCAGGAGAACCGGTCCGCTTGGCCACGCTGGTCGCCGACCTCAACAAGCAATGGAGTGACTACCAGAACTCCCGCTACGCCCGGCTCACCGAACGCCTGCCCTTGCTGATCACGGATGCCCAGGCCGCCTGCCAGCACTACGGCACCACGAGCGACGACGGACTCCGCGCACACGAACTCGCGGCCAGCGCTCACCAACTGGCCGCTGCGTTGCTCACCAAGCTCGGCGAAGCCGATCTCGCGGCGATCTCCGCGAGCCGCGGCCTGACCGCCGCCAACACCACCGGCAACCCCCTGATGATCGGATCGCTGTACCGGTCGGTCGCCCACGCTCTGCTGTCCATCGGCGAGTTCGAGCAAGCCGTCGCGCTCACCCGCGCGGCCGCAGACCATCTCGAGCCCGGCCTCGGCACCGCCACGCCGGAGTACCTGTCGGTCTACGGGATGCTGCACCTCGTGGGCGTGGTCGCCTCCTCACGCCGCGACGACCGCACCGACACCACCACGTTCCTCGCCGAAGCCGACGAGGCCGCGACCCGGCTCGGCAGCGACGCGAACTACCTGTGGACCGCGTTCGGTCCGACGAACGTGAAAATCCACCGGGTAACCGCCGCGATGGAGCTCGGCGACGTCCAGGTCGCCATTGACCTCGGTCCCCGCATCGAAACCCGCGGCCTCCCCACCGAACGACGCGTCCGCCACGCCATCGAAACCGCCCGCGCCTACGTCCGATGGAACCGCATCGACGACGCGCTCGCGGTGCTGCTCGCCGCTGAAAACGATGCGCCCGAACAAGTCCGGTATCACCGGCTGTCTCGCATCCTCGTGCGGGAGATGATCAGGCTGCCCCGCCCCGCCGCCCGCGCCGTCGAACTGGCCTCCAGGATGGGGGTGCGAGGCACCGACCCCGTCAGCCGTAAGGTGCCTGGGCATGGCGACCACGGCGCTTCCCCAGGACTTGCGAGCCGATGTCGAAACCCTGTGGTCCTACCACGACATGGGCCACGAGCCGCGCCGCTGCGACGTCGGCATCGGCCTGGGCAGCCACGACCTCGGCGTCGCCACCCACACCGCCGAGCTCTACCACCAAGGCATGTTCCCGCGCATCGTGTTCACCGGCGCCAACGCACCCACCACGATCGAACGGTTCCCCCGCGGCGAAGCCGTGCACTACCGCGAACACGCAATCGCCCTCGGCGTGCCCGCCGAGGTGATCACCATCGAGACCCAGGCAACCAACACCAGCCAGAACCTCACCAACAGCCGCAAGGTCCTCGCCGACGCGGGCCTGCAGCCCGCGTCGATCATGCTGATCTCCCGGCCCTACCAGCAGCGACGCGCCTACGCCACCTGCCGCAAGGTGTGGCCCGAAGCCGACGTCGTGTGCTCTTCCCGGCCGATGCCCCTCGACGAGTACATCGCCAGCATCGGCGACGTCGACCGGGTGATCAACATGCTCGTCGGCGACACCCAGCGCATCACCGAGTACGCCCGACGCGGATTCGCCATCGAGCAGGACATGCCCGACGAAGTCGACGCCGCCTACCAGCGGCTCGTCGCAGCCGGATACACCAGCCGCCTCATCTGACTGCCGCTGACGTCGTCGGTCCGTCCCAAGGCTGTGAGCTGGCCCCGCAGCCGCTAGCCCCAGGAGATCCATACCTGCTGCCCGGCCAATCAGGGGATCTGGCCAGGACCTCAAGCAACCGGTCGACCGACCCGAGCGGCCGACCCTCTACTCCACTTTCTCGGCGAGGGTCTCGAGGTGCCGGCCCGCGAGGCGGAGCACCTCGCGGCTGGACTCGCTGTCGCGGTCGATGAGCCAGACCAGGGCGACCCCATCGAGGACGGAGTTCAAATAGCGGGCCAGGACGGGCAGCGGAACGGTCCACCGGACACCGGCACTCTCGGCCACTTCCGTGAGCAGGTCCCGATGAACTTCCAGGTAGTGGGCGTACTGCCGCTGAGCCAGTTCTTCGAACCCGGCCTGGCGCAACGCGTAGTGGGTGAGCTCGTACCCCACCAGGTACTCGCCAGGACTGGCCTCGACGCCCCGCCAGAACGCGTCCAGCCTGTCGCCGATGCGCGAGCCGAGATCGCCCTCCGCCGCGAACACCTGCCGCGCCGCGGCCACGCTGCTTTCCGTGAGGCGCTTGATCACCTCTTGCAGGAGTTCCTCGCGCGACTTGAAGCAGTAGCGGAAGACTCCCAGCGGCATTCCAGCTTCGTTGACGATCGCGCGTGTCATGGCCTCCACCATTGCCGAGCGGCCCCACCCTAACGCAGCGTCTTGGACGATCGACCAACTGAAGGACGCTGTCCTATCGCGACAGACGCGAACAGGACGTGGTCGTCCAACGGACCTCGGGTGAACAAACGCAGATCGCGAAGGTAGTTCTGGTGCTGGCGCCACGACGCGACGATGCCCTGCTTGGGGAACTGGTCGATGCCACGCCGGACGTACCCGGAGGTCAGATCCATCAGGGGAGCGAGCTCGCCGTCCGCGGGCGGCAGCGGCGTGACCGACGAGTGGTGGTTGCTGTCCATGTGGTCGATCAAGCGGCACGCGTACCGGGAAATGAGATCCGCCTTGAGGGTCCAGGACGCGTTGGTGTAGCCGAGGGTCAAGAACAAGTTCGGCACCCCGGACAGCATCATTCCCTTGTACGACACCGTCGAGCCGATGTCGATCGAGCTGCCGTCGACGGACACCTCCATCTCACCGAGTGCGAGCATGTTCAGACCGGTGGCCGTGACCACGATGTCGGCCGCGATCTCGTCTCCTGACTTCAGCCGGATCCCGTCCGGTGTGAAGGTGTCGACGACGTCGGTGACGACCGATGCCTTGCCGTCGCGGATCGCGGCGAACAGATCTCCGTCAGGTGCCAAGCAAACCCGCTGATCCCAAGGGTTGTAGTTCGGCGTGAAGTGCTTCGCGACGTCGTACCCGGCGGGCAGCCGCTTCGCCGTCTCCCGTCGCATGAGCGCTTTGACCAGACTCGGCCGGCGCCTGCTCAGCTGGAACATCGCGAGATCAAGCACCACGTTCCGCCACCTGATCGCGTTGTGCGCAAGGGACTTGGGCAACGCGCGGTGAAGGAGGTCGGCGAGCCGGTCCCGCCTGGGTGCCGCCGCGATGTAGGACGGAGACCGTTGAAGCATCGTGACGTGGCCGGCGGTCGTGGCCATCGACGGCACCAGGGTCACCGCGGTCGCGCCGCTGCCGATCACGACCACCCGCTTGCCTGCGTGGTCGAGATCCTCCGGCCAGTGCTGCGGATGAACGATGCGGCCCTCGAAGTCCTCGGCTCCCGGGAACTGCGGGGTGAAGCCTTCGTCATAGCGGTAGTAACCGGTGCACACCCACAGGAAACGGGCCGTCAGGATCACGTCCTCGCCGACGTCGGTCCTGCGTGCCGTGACTGTCCACAGTGCCGTTTCGCTGTCCCATGCCGCGGTGGTCACCCTGTGGTTCAGGCGGATGTCCCCGGCGATGGCGAACTCGCGAGCGGTGTCCTCGATGTAGCGCAGGATGCTCGGTCCATCCGCGATGGCCTCCGCTCCCTCCCACGGCCGGAACGAATAGCCCAGCGTGAACATGTCCGAGTCGGACCGCACACCCGGATACCGGAAGAGGTCCCAGGTGCCGCCGATGGCGGCGCGTCCCTCGAGGATCGCGAGGGACCTGGCGGGAAACTTCCGGCGAAAGTGGCAGGCCGCCCCGATGCCCGACAGGCCGGCGCCGACGATGATCACGTCACGGTGTTCGATCACTGAACACACCCCTGTTCCCAGGTACGGCACCGTTGCGCCGCAACGAACAGCAATGGTACCGCAACGTACCAATCATTTGAACCTTGTCAGTCGAGACACGTTGCGGGTAGCATTGTTTTTGGTACGCCGTGGTACCAAACGAAGGGTAGTGAGCCGTGAACCACCAGAGCACGAGAGTCTGCCTGCCGCCCGGCCCCCGACTGCCGAAGGTCCTGCAAGGGCTGGGCTTCGTCCTGCGCCGCCAGCAGATGATGCAGCAGCTGCAGCGGGCCTACGGACCATCTTTCACACTCGACCTACCGCTGCACGGCCGGACAGTCGTGATAAGTGAGCCAACGCTGATCAAACAGCTCTTTCAGACGAAAAACGACATCGTCGGTCTTTCCGACTTCAACCTGGGTGTCGTACTCGGGTCCGGTTCGCTGTTCAGCCTGGACGGCACGGAGCATCACCGGCGCCGCAAACTCGTCGTCCCTCCCCTGCACGGCCGGCGCCTGCAGGGCTACGAGGCCGTGGTGGAAGAGGAGGTGCTGCGCGAAACCGCGACGTGGCCGTGCGGAGTCGAGTTCGCGTCCATGCCGTCGATGACGCGGATCACTCTCAACATCATCCTGCGCACCGTCTTCGGTGCCGAGGGCACCGAGTTCGACCAGCTCCGGAAACTCCTTCCGTCGTTGGTGGAACTCGGATCGAAGATCGCCGGCATTCCCCTATTCAGGATGAACCTGGGGGCGTGGAGTCCCGGTGGCCGGTATCGGGCGTATCGCCGGCGCTTCGACGACATCGTCGACTCACTGATCAAGAAGGCGTTGGCCGCACCCAGCCTGGAAGACCGCCAGGACGTTCTCTCGCTGCTGCTGCAGGCACGGTACGAGGACGGCAAACCGATGACACGGCAGCACATCGCCGACGAACTGCTCACTCTGCTCGCTGCCGGGCACGAAACGACGGCGACGACGCTGGCGTGGGCGTTCGAGCGGATTCGCCGTCATCCCACTGTCCTTTATCGACTGGCAGGGGAAGCGGAGGCCGGCGGCTCGGAGCTCCGCCACGCGACGATCTTGGAGGTCCAGCGCACCCGCCCGGTCATCGACGCCGTGGACCGCAAGGTCAAGGCGCCTTTCTACGCTCTCGGCGACTGGGTGATCCCCCAGGGGCACACGGTCATGGCCTCCATCGACCTCACCCACAATGCCGACTCCGTGTTCCCCCATGCCGAGTCCTTCGATCCGGATCGGTTTCTCGGCGTCAATCCGGACACCTACTCCTGGGTGCCGTTCGGCGGTGGAACCCGTCGCTGCGTCGGCGCGGCCTTCGCGACCATGGAAATGAACGTCGTGCTGCGGACAGTTCTGCGGGAGTTCGAGTTGGGTACGACGTTCGCGCCGCCGGAGCGGGCACAGTGGCGCGGCATCGCGATCGCCCCCGGCGACGACGGGCGACTGGTCGCGCACAGGAAGACGCCGAAGCGAGCGATCCAGTGACCTCCGAGCGTTTCGCCGACGTCGGGCGCGGTATCACGCTTTGCTACGAACGGATCGGCGATCCTGCCGGTGAACCGATCCTGCTCGTCGCCGGCCTGGGCCAGCAGCTGCACGCGTGGCCTGACGAGTTCTGCGCTGACCTCGCCGAGCGCGGCTACGCCGTCGTGAGGTTCGACAACCGCGACGCCGGCCGATCAACGCACATGCCCTACCGGCCACCCAATTCGATGGCGATGTTCCTCAAGCGGTTCGGGCCCCACCAGTACCACCTCGGCGACATGGCGCGCGATGTCATGGGGTTGCTCGACGCGCTCGGCCTCGACTCGGCTCACGTCGCGGGCATGTCCATGGGAGGGATGATCGCCCAGACCCTCGCGGCACACGCTCCCTGGCGGGTCCGATCGCTGGCGTCGATCATGTCCACCACCGGAGCGCCGAAGATCGGTCGTCCGGCGATGAGCACGTGGCTGCGCATGTTCGGGCAGGCACCGAACACGTGCGGCGAAGCGATCGACCGAGAGCTGACGATGTACCGGCACATCGGTTCGCACGGATTTCCCCTCGACGAGCGATGGATCCGGGAGTACGTCGGCCGGGCCTGGGAACGGGATCCGGCACCGGCCGGGGCGGACCGGCAACTGGCCGCGATCTTCGCCAGCGGCGACCGGAGCCGCGAGCTCGCCGCCATCACGGCACCCACCGTCGTCATCCACGGCGACCGGGACCTGATGGTGCACCCCACCGGCGGGACCGCGACGGCCAGTGCGATCCCCGGCTCCCGGCTGGAAACGATCACCGGGATGGGTCACGACCTGCCACGGGGAGCGTGGCCTCGAATCGTCGATCTGATCGACGCCAACGCACGCAGTGCCCTGACACCACCACTTCCCGAGCAGGAGAGCACCGATGCCGAAGCCACCGCGTAGGAAGATCGACGGAAGCACGGTTGTCATCAGCGGTGCCGCGTCCGGCATCGGCCGCGCCCTGGCGCAGCGCTTGTCCGCCCACGGTTGCCCTGTCGCGATCACGGACATCGATCAGGACGGGCTCAAGGAGACCGAGGCGACACTCCTCGGGCCGGTGCTCACGCGCGTTCTGGACGTCAGCGACGCGGCGGCCCAGGCCGCGTTCGCCATCGAGGTGAAGAGCTGGATGCCGAGTCATCTCGGCGCGGTGTTCAACAACGCCGGCGTCGCGACGGCCGGCACGGTCCTGGACATGCCTGCCGAGGACCACGACTGGCTGATGAGCATCAACCTCGGCGGAGTCGTCCACGGCACACGCGCCTTCCTCCCCATCCTCGTCGACCAGGGCAGGGGGACGATCGTCAACACGTCGAGCGTGTACGGGCTGGGTGGCGTGCCCCACCACACCGCGTACTGCGCGTCGAAGTTCGCCGTCCGCGGGTTCACCGACGCTCTGCGCCAGGAACTGCGCGGAACCGGCGTCGACGCGGTGAACATCCATCCCGGTGGCATCCGCACCAACATCGCCCGCAACGGACGCTTTCACCAGGACCCCGAAGGACTCGGTCGCACACAGGAGGACTTCGCCAAAGAGTTCGACGCCATGGCGATGACGACGCCGGACAAGGCAGCCAAGATCATTCACCGCGGCCTGGCGGCGGGGAAGTCGCGAATCCTGGTGGGGCCGGACGCCTACGTCTTCGACGCGGTGACCCGACTCGCGCCGACCCACTACTTCACCGTCGTGTCGAAGATCGAGCGCCTGCTGCAGAGCCGGACCTGACATGACGACATCCACTCCCCCAACCGGTTCGCCCGACCGAAGTCGCTGGACGGTCGTGGCGATCTTCGCGGTGCTCGCCGCGGCGACTCAGTTGATCTGGTTGAACTACGCGCCCGTCACCACCACCGCCGCGGCTCACTTCGGCGTGCCGGAGTCTGCGATCGGCTGGCTGGCCAACGTGAACCCGCTGTTGTACGTCTTCCTGGCGATTCCAGCGGGTCTCCTGCTGGACCGCTGGTTCAAGGCGGGGATCGCGGCAGGAGCGCTGCTCACCGCGGCCGGGGCGGCGCTGAGGCTGGTGGACGACTCCTACGAGTGGGCGCTGACCGGACAGATCGTCGCCGCGATCGGCCAGCCGTTGGTGCTCAACGCGATCCCCGGCGTCGCCAGGCACTACCTCGCCGTGAAAGACCGCGCGAGCGGTATCGCCATCTCGAGCGCGGGCACGTTCGCCGGCATGGTCGCGGCCTTCGTGCTCGGTGCGGTACTGCCGGGCACCGGACAGCTCACCACGTTCGTCGGCATTGGCACGTGGATCGCCTGTGCCGCAACGGTTGCGATGCTGATCGCGCTCTGGCAGCCCTCGCCGGCGGTGGCCAGGAAGCCGGTGAGACAGCGCGTTCCCATCCGTGCCACCTTCGCTGACCCGCTCATCCGGCAGCTGTGTCTTGTCGTGTTCGTTCCGTTCGGGATCTTCAACGCGATCTCGACGTTCGCCCAGGCATTGCTGGACCCAGCGGGAGTGCCGTCGAACGTCGCCAGCGTCATGCTGCTGCTCACCATGGTCATCGGTGCGATCGCCTGTGTGGTCATTCCGCCACTGACAGCGCGCCATCGCGTGGAAGGCCAGACTCTGGTCGCCGGGCTGGTCGTGACGTCCGCCGGCTGTCTGCTGCTCGCGGTGACACCGTCGGTGTTCGCCGGTTTTCTGGGCCTGACACTCATCGGCCTCGCCCTGATGCCGGCACTTCCGATCATTCTCGAGCTCCTGGAGCGTCATACCGGCCAGGCCGAAGGCACCGCCACCGGCCTCGTCTGGAGCGCCGGGAACGTCGGAGGCATGCTCGTCCCGGCCATCGTCGGGCTGTTCGTCGACACACCCGTGACCGCGTTCCTCATCTGTGCGGGCGTGGCACTTCTCGGCATCCCATTGCTGCGCGGCCTCGGCGCACCCGTGATGGCCGTCAAATCCTGAAGGAGAAAGCGCATTGCTCAATCTCGCGATGATGCTCGAGGACAGCGCACAACGGCTGCCGGAGCGTGATGCCGTTGTCCTTGGTGACACTCAGCTTTCCTATGCCGCCGTGAACGCCGCAGCCAACCAGGTCGCAAACCTTCTTACAGAGCGCGGAATTCGGCCAGGCGACCGCGTCGCGCTGTCGTGCGCCAACGTGCCGTACTTCCCAATCGTGTACTACGGCATCCTCAAAGCTGGCGCGGTCGTGGTTCCGCTGAACGTGCTGTTGAAGGCGAGAGAGATCGCCTACCACCTGGCCGACTCCGGCGCGAAGGCGTACTTCTGTTTCGAAGGCAGTGCGGAGCTTCCACTCGGTGCCGAGGGGTGGATCGGATGCGAGGGCGTCGCCGCCTGCGAGCACTTCTTCCTGATCACCGCGGACCCCGCAGCACCGTCACCCATCAAGAACGCCGTCACGCTCGGCGCGTCGATGGCCGCCGCGTCACCACAGTTCGACACCGTGGCCACCGAGCCAGGCGACACCGCAGTGATCCTCTACACCAGCGGCACCACCGGCGAGCCGAAAGGCGCGGAACTGTCGCACGCCAACATGGTGCTCAACGCGCTCACCTGCCACCGGCTGTTCGGGGTGGTGGACCACGACGTCCACCTGGTCACCCTTCCGCTGTTCCACTCCTTCGGCCAGACAGTGCAGATGAACGCCGGCTTCGGGACCGGCGCCACGCTCGTGCTGCTGCCCAGGTTCGACCCGAACTCCGCACTGTCGTTGATGAGCCGGGAGAACGTGACGTTCTTCGCCGGAGTGCCGACCATGTACTGGAGCCTGCTCGGTGTGTCCGCCGACAACATCGACGTGGACAAGATCGCGGGCAATCTGCGGATGGCGGTCTCCGGCGGCGCCGCTCTTCCAGTGGAGATCCTCGTCCAGATCCACAGGGTTTTCGGTGTCGAGGTCCGCGAAGGGTACGGGCTTTCGGAAACCAGCCCCGTCGCCACCTTCAACCACCCCGGCCAGGCGGCCAAGCCGGGTTCGATCGGCCAGCCGATCTGGGGCGTGCGGGTCAGGCTGATCGACGACAACTGGAACGACGTGCCCGAAGGCGAGGCCGGGGAGATCGCGATCCGCGGCCACAACGTCATGAAGGGGTACCTCGGCCGGCCAGAAGCCACCGAGGAGGCCATCAACGACGGCTGGTTCCGCACCGGCGACATCGGCCGCCGCGACCCCGACGGCTACTACTACATCGTCGACCGCGCCAAGGACATGGTCGTACGCGGAGGGTTCAACGTGTACCCGCGCGAGGTGGAGGAGGTGCTCCTCACCCATCCCGCGGTCAGTCTCGTCGCGGTGCTCGGCGTGCCGCACGAGCGCCACGGCGAGGAAGTCAAGGCGTACGTCATCCGCAAGCCGGGAATGGAGGTGACCGAGGCCGACCTGGTCGAGTGGTGCAAGCGGACCATGGCCGGTTACAAGTACCCGCGCCTCGTCGAGTTCCGCGACACCCTGCCGATGACCGCGACCGGCAAGATCCTCAAGCGCGAACTCCGCACCTAGTGCCGCGGGCCCAGCAGCGCCAGAGTGCAGTCGACCGCGGCATCGGTGATGTCACGGATGTCGCCGCCGTCCTCGAGCATGACGGCGGCGAGTTCGTTCAGTCCACCCAGCAACATGATCACTGTCTGCCGCGATGCCGGCTGTACACCGGCCGCACGGAGGTCGTCCGTGTCGGTCAGCCTGCGGATCACGGTGACGAAGGCGTCCTGGTACTGGCGGTGCAACCGGCGGCCTTCTTCACCCAGCTGGGGAACCTCGCGGAACCAGCTCAGCTCGACCGCGGGATTGGCCTCCATCCTGGAGAGCCAGATCTGGATCGCCTGTCGTACCTGGGTGGCCAGATCCGCATGGGGATCGACACCCGCCGTGATCTCTCGAGCCGTCTCGACGTTCTGCCGATGGTGCAGCGCGAGAAAGCACTCCTTCTTGCCGGGAAAATATTCGTAGAAGGTGCGCCGGGACGTGTAGGCGTGCCGGACGATGTCGGCGATCGTCGTGTCGGCATAACCTCGTTCACGGATCGCCTTCGCCATTCCGTCCAGCAACCGCTGCCGGAACAGGTCCCCGCTCTCCGTTTGAGCGAGCGTCGGCAGATCGCCGATACCACTTTCCGATCGCACGGCCCCAGTCAATCACGAACACCGGGTGTTGCCACGCACCGCCAGGTAGACCGCGCGGACGGCGAGTATGCGTTCGACCTCGTCGATGATCGGGGCGAAGAACTGCCGCCGGTGGTCGGCGTCGCTCATCGAGGTCACCGCGAAGTACATGCTGCCGAACCCGGCGAAGAGGATGGCGTTGCGCACCAAGGAAACCGGCACCGTCGGCAACAACTCCAAGTACACCACCGGTTCGCCGATCCACTGCTCCGCTGTCGCCGGCAGCACCACGATCAACCCCAGGGCGACGAAGAACGCGAACAGCGCCACACCGACCACGATCGCCTGCACGAGCTGGCGGGTGGCGAGCACGAGCAGCAGGTTGCGGGACTGACGGCCGTTCAGGGACACCGGAGGCAGCGGGCCGTCGGTCGTCACCTCGTCGATCGGCACCTTGGCCAGCGGGGTGCCGAGGCACGCCGCCGACAGGAAGGGCGAGCTGAGGTCCTGTTCCACCCTGCCGATCTCGTCGCGCAGGCGAGCGGCCGCGGCGAGCACGGTGATCACACCGAACAGCGCGACCACCAGGGCCAGCCGTAGCCAGGTGAGCCGGTTCATGGCCTGCCACAACTCGCCGGTGAAGAACAGGAAGAGCGTGACGAACAGCATCATGGGCAGTGCCCTGCCCAGCAGCTGCACGCTGTTGCGCAGGTCGTAGACCGTGTGCCGCAGCGCTTGGCGCACCAGCCTGCCGAGGCCGTACGTGGTGGCCAGCAGCGTGACGACGAAGACGGCGCCGAAGAACAGGACGAACCCGAACCATCCGAAGCCACGTGGTCCCAGCGGTGTCACGTCGTCGTCGACCACGAGCTGCATCAACGGCACGATGGCCGGCATTGCCGCGTAGGCGACCAGGATCGCGACGGTGCCCGTGCCGGAGAAACGGGGCAACCGCCGGACGAACAGACCGACTGCCGCCCACGCCACCACCGCCACCACGGCCACGCCGCCCAGCAGCACCCCACGCTCCGCGCCCGCGGGCCTGAGCACCCCGAGCCAGGTCACGCTCGCCAGTGACACGAAGACCAGCGTCGGCAACATCCTGGGCAGCACGTGCCCGACGAAGCCGTACCCCTCGATCATGGTGGGCACGCCGTGCCGGACGAACCAGCGTTCGGTCTGACGCACCATGCCGCGCGACGCGGTGACGGGCATGTCGTGACCCTGCCGTTCAGCCGTGGGGCCGGGTGGCCGTGGCGAGCACGGCCCCGACGAGGTTGTCCAGGCTGCGGCGGGCCTGGTCGTGGTCGGCGACGATGAGGCTCTGCAACAGGATTCCGTCGATCCCGGAGACGATCAGATGGGCGATGTCTCGCACTGAGGCATGGACGGTCTCGCCGGTGCGCTCACAGACGTCGCGGATGAGACCCTCGGTGGCGTCGAGGTAGTACTCGTACAGCGCACGGCCCACGTTGCCGGCCTGCGGAGCGCGCAGGGCGTGCAGGGTGAGCTCGTACTGCACACGCTGGCTTCCCAGGTCCTGCTGCATATCGTCCCAGTAGGCGTGGACCAGTTGGTCGACGATCTGCGCCAGGTCCCGCGTTGCGTCAGGAGACGCGACAAGGACCCGTTGCACGCACTGGTCGATCGATAGTTTCGCCTTGTCGAGGAGCATTTCCAGGACACCGGCGACCACATCGTCCTTGGTGGCGAAGACGTAGTGCAGGGTCGCCAGAGGGACTGCCGCCTCGCGGGCGATCGCACGGGTAGAGGCCCCCGCGACGCCCTCGCGAGCGATGACAGCGGTAGCCGCCTCGATGATCTGCTTGCGGCGCACAGCCGCGGGCACGTGGGCCATTCGGCCTCCTCAACACCAGTGAACCAGACTTGGTCGATCGACCGACTTTACCCGGACCCACCTGTCCGGCGCAGCGTTGGCCACATCACAAGTCGGTCGATTGACTTGGTCGATCGACCGACTATAGCGTTGGCACTGTCACCGAGACCGGCCCGAAGTCGTTTCCCTTGGCACCAGGAGGAATTTCATGACGGACATGATCGCCGTGGCCTACCGCGACGAGGCCACCGCCAAGCAGGTTCTGACCGAACTGCGGAGCCTCAACACCGAGCACTCGCTGCACCTGGCAGACGCGCTCCTGGTCGTCCGCGACGAGGAAGGCAAGGTCACGATCGATTCCGGGACCGACGCCGTGGTGTCCGGGGCCGCAGAAGGCGCGCTCTGGGGCGGCCTGATCGGGCTACTGCTGCTGCAGCCGCTGCTGGGCGCCGCGATCGGCGCGGCCGCCGGAGGCATCACCGCCGTGGTGTCCAAGGACGACGATGACGAAACCTCCTTCATCACCCAGCTCGGCCACCGCCTGGAACCCGGCAGCGCCGCCGTCATCGCCCTGGTCATCGCCGCCACCGAGGACAAGGCGCTCCCCCGCATCGCCCACTTCGGCGGCGACGTCCTGCACACCTCGCTGTCCGCCGCAGACGAACTGCGCCTGCGCACGACCCTCAGCCCGCAGCCCGCAACCGTCAGCGAACCGTCTGCCTGACGCACGGGGTTCGTCCCTGCCGATGCGCTCGCGTTGAATGCGCGAGCGCACGGGTGAGGCTTCGTGTCACCGCGAGACGGGACAGCCGTTTCAGGCGACTTCCTCCAGTTCCCTGGGTTCTGCCGCGGCGGCCTGCTTGCGGCGGCGCAGCACGACGACCACGCCGATCACCACCGCGACGGCCAGCAGGACCCACATCGCTCCGTTGAAGACGGACTCGATGTACTTCGCCGAAGCACCCGCGGCCGAGCCGATGCCGATGTGCAGCGCCGACCAGGACACCGCGCCCGCGATCGAGGCGGGCAGGAACCGGCGGTACTCCAGTTTCGACGCACCCGCCGACGCCGGGACCAGGGTCCGCACGACAGGCATGAACCTGGCGAAGAACACCGCCCACGCCCCGCGGCGGCGCAGCAGATCGGTCGCCTTGTCCCAGTGCTGCCGGCCCACCTTGCGGACCACCTTGCTGTCGCGCAGCCGGTCACCGAAACGACGGCCGAGGTAGTACCCGATGCTGTCGCCGGCCACCGCGCACACCGAGACCACCAGCCACATGACCAGGAACCTGGGTACGCTCGTCACCGTCGTCGAGGCCAGCAGAAGGGCGCTCTCCCCCGGCGCGAGGAAGCCCACGCCGAGCGTGCACTCCGCCAGCGTCAACGCACCCGTCACCGCCAGCACGGCGGGCTGCGGCAGACCGGCCAGCCCTTCGAGGGCATCGGTCAAGAAGGCCATGGACTCTCCCCAGTAGAAACGTGGTCTCGGCGGTGGGACGGCGTACGGGTGCCACCGCGATCACGCCTTCCTGGCGAACAGTTCACCGGAACGGGCACAGCACGCGCATCGACCCGTGGTCTGAGCCGGTGGTAGACCTTGGTAGTACGGGTGAACCCCTACTGGTGGACGATGCTCCGGCCAGGTAGCCCGATGTTTCAGACGATCGGCCACTTGCGGTGGCTTCGGAAGCCCGGCGCCCGCGGTGTCCATTGTGGACGTGGCCGACATGATCACCTCATGCCGGCATCCGCTCCGCCCGAAGGTGCTGAAGGACGGTCTGCGGGTCACCTTCGGCTGCCAGCCGCCCGTTCTGGAGCAGCAGGCAGTGGTCCGCCCGCGATGCCTCGCCCAGGTCGTGCGTGACGTGGATGACCGTCACGCCGTTGGCCTGAGCGTGGGATATCGCGGCGGCGATGTCGCGCCGGGATTGTGAGTCGAGACCGGCGTCCGGTTCGTCGAGCAGCAGCAGGTCGGACTCCTGTGCGAACGCCTGCGCCAGGAGGGCGCGCTGGCGTTGCCCTCCGGACAGCGAGCTGAGCCGGCGCGAGGCGAGATCGGTGATCCCCGTCCGCTCCAAGGCGGCACCGACCAGCGCCTTGTCCTCTTTGGACAGTCGTTGCCATGCGCCGCGGTGCGCCCATCTGCCCATGGCGACCGTTTCCCACACGGTGATCGGCAGCCCCGTCGGGACCGCGCAGTGCTGCACCACGAAGGCGGGGCGCCGCGTCCCGATCTCCACGACACCCGCGGCAGGAGTGATGACGCCGGCGAGCACGCCGAGCAGCGTGGACTTACCGGAGCCGTTGGGACCCACGACCGCCGTCACCTTGGCGCGCGGGACCTCCACGGTCACCTCGTGCAGCACGGTGTGCCGGGCGTAGCCGGCAGACAGGCCGCGAAGCCGCACCGCGGACTTGTCCGAAGTGTGTGTCACGACACCCTCCAACTCCCTGTAATGATTTTCATTCTCAATCTATCGTTCCCCGGCGTGGAGTGGTTACTTGCCCCGTTCGAGGTGTCGTTCGTACAGCGGGCGTTGTGGGCCGGTGTGCTCGTCTCGTGCTTATGTGCGCTCGCCGGGACGTGGGTCGTGTTGCGCGGCATGGCGTTCCTCGGTGACGCGATGTCGCACGGGATGCTGCCCGGCGTTGCGATCGCGTCCTTGTTGGGCGGCAACCTGTTCGTCGGTGCCGCGGCGAGCGCCGGCGCGATGGCGTTCGGCGTGACGGCATTGGGACGTACCAGACGGTTCTCCCAGGACACGAGCATCGGCCTGTTGTTCGTGGGCATGCTGGCGCTGGGCGTGATCCTCGTGTCGCACTCCGAGTCGTTCGCGGTGGACCTGACCGCGTTCCTCTTCGGCGATGTGCTGGCGGTGCGCGGGCGGGACCTCGGCCACCTCGCCGTGGCGCTGGCCGTGGCCGCGCCGGTGGCGCTGTGGGGGCATCGCGCGTTCGTGGCCTTGACCTTCGATCCGCGGAAGGCGCAGACGCTGGGCATGCGCCCGCGGCTGGCGCACGCGGTGCTGCTCGGTCTGGTGACTCTGGCGATCGTGGCGTCGTTCCAGGTGGTCGGCACGTTGCTCGTGTTCGGTCTGCTCATCGCCCCACCGGCCGCCGCGACGTACTGGGCGAGCCGCATCCCGACGATCATGCTCGGCGCGGCGGTGCTGGGTGTGATCGCGACCGTCGCCGGCCTGCTCGTCTCGTGGCACGCGGGCACGGCTGCGGGCGCGACCATCGCGCTGATCGCCGTCGCGCTGTTCTTCCTGGCGGCGCTGGGTGCCCAGGTCCGTGACCGGGTGCGGATCTCCGGCGCGGGCGGGCAGCACGCGGTGCTGATCGCCGCGCTGGTCCTGGTGTTGCCGCTGGCCGGTTGTGGCACGGAGCCCGCCAAGGAGGAAGTGCCACACGGCTACGTCGAGGGCGCGGAGGAGACCGCGGAGGCGCAGTCCCGGCTGGTCGTGGCCGATGCGCACACCGGTGCGGTGCGGGTCGTCGATCTGATCACCGAGGAAGTGACCGACGTCGGCAGGGTGGACGGTGTCCAGGCGATCACCGGCGACGGCCGTTTCGCGTACCTGACCGGCAAGGGCTCGGTGCGGATCGTCGACAGCGGTGCCTGGATGGTCGATCACGGCGACCACGTGCACTACTACCGCGCCAAGGCCAGGGACGTCGGTTCCGTCGCGGGAGACGGAGTGGTGAACGCGGACAGCGATCCCACCCTCACGGCCGTGGCGTTCGGCCGCGGTGACACGAGTCTGCTCGACCGGCAGGGCCTCGACGGCGGCACGGTGACCGCACGCGGTGAGCTCAAGGGCGGGGTCGCGCTGCCGTACGCCGAACACCTGCTGGTGGCGGGTTCCGATCGGGTGGCGGTCAAGACCAGGGACGGCAAGGACGTGACGACGATCGGGCAGGCGTGCCAGAGCCCGCGGGGCCAGGCGGTGACCCGGCGGGGCGTCGTCTTCGGCTGCGCCGACGGGGCCCTTGTGGTGACAGGGAAGGACGGATCCTTCGCGGGCGAGAAGATCCCGTATCCGCGTGCCGTGTCCGAGGCCGAACGTGCCGTCGAGTTCCGCCACCGGCCCGGCAGCACGATGCTCGCCGCCAATGCGGGACACCTCGGCGTCTGGTCGCTGGACGTGCGGGCGAAGAAGTGGACGCTGCTGGAGACCGGGCCCGTCATCGCCGTGAACGCGGTCGGCGAGGGAGGGCCGCTGCTGACGCTGACCGCGGACGGTGTGCTGCACGGTTACGACACCAAGTCCGGCAAGCAGATCGCGCAACGCCAGGTGCTCTCCGCGCCCGTCACCGAGGGCAGTGCGACGCCGGTGATCGAGGTCGACCCGAACCGCGCCTACGTCAACGACGCTGCTGCGCGGGCCGTCCACGAGATCGACTACAACGACAACCTGCGAGTCGCCAGGACGATCCGGTTGGAGATCGAGCCGGCGCACATGGTGGAGACCGGACGATGAAGCGACTCCTCGCGTTGGCCTGCGCCCTCCTGCTGGTGCTCGCCGGATGCGGCAGCGGACACGGGCAGCGCAACGGCATCGTGGTCACCACCAACATCCTCGGCGACATCACTCGCAACATCGTCGGTGACGCGGCACCGGTCACCGTGCTGATGAAGCCGAACGCCGACCCCCACTCGTTCGCGATCTCGGCGCAGGAGGCGGCACGGCTGGAGAGCGCCGCGCTCATCGTCTACAACGGACTCGGGCTGGAGGAAGGTGTGCTCCGGCACGTCCGCGCGGCCGAGCAGGCCGACGTCCCTGCCCTGTCGGTGGGCGACCAGATCGACCCGATCAGCTACACCACCGAAGACGCTGCAGGAAAGCCAGATCCTCACTTCTGGACCGACCCGAAACGCGTGCGCAAAGCGGTCGAAGTGATCAGCGAGCGCGTCATCGAGCACGTCGACGGCATCGACGCCGACGCGGTCAGGGCCAACACCGCGCGCTACCTCGGCGAGATCGACAAGCTCGACAGCTGGACGGGTGAGCGGTTCGCGGCCATCCCGGCGCAGCGCCGCAAGCTGGTCACCAACCACCACGTCTTCGGCTACCTGGCACAGCGTTTCGACTTCCAGCTCGTCGGGGCTGTGATCCCCAGCGGGACGACGCTCGCCTCGCCCAGCGCGTCCGACCTGGCCGCGCTCGCGGAGGCCGTTCGCGCTGCGGGCGTCGGAGCGATCTTCGCCGACTCCTCGCAACCGGACCGCCTGGCCCGCGTGCTCGCCGAACAGGCGGGCGTGCACGTCAAGGTCATCCCCCTGTACTCGGAGTCGCTGACCGCGGCGGGTGGCGGAGCGGCGACCTACCTGGAGATGACGCGCGCCAACACCGAGGCCATCGTGCGCGGCCTCGCAGATGACTGACCCGATACCTGTTGAAGAGGAAGTTGAGAAGCAGATGAAAAGCTGGTCGCGAACGTGGACCACGGCCGTGGTGTCCACAGTGGCCTCGACGCTGGTCCTTGCCGGTTGCGGTGCGGAGAAGGCGCCGCAAGCCGCTTCGGGCGCCGGCTCCGTGGCCGAACCGGTCGCCGTCACCTATGACGGCGGAATCTACGTGCTGGACGGCAAGACGCTCGAGGTCAAGGCAGACGTCAAGCTGGCAGGCTTCAACCGGCTCAACCCTGCGGGCGACGACAAGCACGTGATGGTGTCGACGCCGAACGGGTTCCGGATGCTCGACGCCGCAGGCGGCAAGCTGACCGACGTCGAGTTCCCCGGCGCCGAGCCGGGCCACGTCGTCCGGCACGCCGGGCGCACCGTGCTGTTCACCGACGCGACCGGCGAGGTCCGGATCCTCGATCAGGCCACAATGGACAGTGCGGAGCGCAAGGTCGAGACCTACAAGACCGCCGAACCTCACCACGGCGTGGCGATCGAGCTGGCCAACGGCGAACTGATCGTCACCATCGGCAACAAGGACAAGCGCGTCGGGATCGCGGTCCTCGACAAGAACCGCAAGGAGATCACCCGCAACGAGGACTGCCCCGGCGTTCACGGTGAGGCGACCGCGAAGGACGAGGTCGTGGTCATCGGCTGCCAGAACGGGGTGCTGATCTACCGCAACGGCGCGATCACCAAGGTGAAGAGCCCCACGGAGTACGGCAGGATCGGCAACCAGGCCGGCAGCGACCACTCCCCGATCGTCCTCGGCGACTACAAGCAGGACGCCGACGCCGAGCTCGAACGCCCGACGCAGATCTCGCTGATCGACACCACCACCGGCACCCTGAAGCTCGTCGACATCGGCGCCAGCTACACCTTCCGCTCGCTGGCGCGCGGCCCACAGGGTGAAGCGCTGGTGCTCGGCACCGACGGCAAGATCCACGTGATCGACCCCGCCAAGGCCGAGGTCACCCGCACCATCCCGGTCACCGACAGCTGGCAGGAACCGCTGGAGTGGCAGCAGCCGAGGCCTGCGATCTTCGTCAGGGGCGGCACCGTCTACGTGTCGGATCCGAACAAGCAGCAGCTGCACCGGATCGACCTCGCCGCCGGCACCATCACGGCGACGGCGTCGTTGGCGCAGAAGCAGAACGAGCTCAGCGGCGTCACGGCCTGAGCGCCGTGATCGTGACGCCGTGCGGGTCCCGGTACGGGGCCCGCACGGCGCTTCACGGAGCGGTCGGGTGCGGCACCACGACCTCTTTCGCTGCCTCAGCGGGCATCGTCGGGTAGAGCGTGCGCAGCAGCAACACGGCCAGCACGCCACCGACCACCTGTGCAAGCAGATACGACGGCACGGAAGTCGGCGCGATGCCGGCGAACGTGTCGCTGAACATGCGGCCGACGGTGATGGCGGGGTTGGCGAAACTCGTTGAGCTGGTGAAGAAGTAGGCGGCACCGATGTAGGCGCCGACCGCCGCAGGAGCCGTCGAAGCCCGGCCGGACCTGGCCAGCGAGAAGATCACCAGGAGCAGGCCGACGGTGGCGACGACCTCGGCGACCCCGTGTGCGAACGTCGCGCGGTCGGTGGTGCTGACGCTGACCACCGGCGCGGCGAACATGACGTTGGCGAGCACCGCACCGGTGATGCAGCCGAGGACCTGGGCGGGCAGGTAGGCCACGGCGTGCCGCCACGGCAGGCCGCCGAACGCCGCGTCGGCGAAGGAGACGACGGGGTTGAAGTGAGCGCCGCTGATCGGTCCGAAGATGAGAATGATCGCGTAGAGACCGGCCGCGGTCGCCGCCGCGTTCTCCAGCAGCTGCAGCCCGACGTCGTTCGGCGAGAGCCGCTGGGCCGCGATGCCGGACCCGATCACCAGCGCGGCCAGCAGCGCACTGCCGAGGAACTCGGCCAGCAGCTTGCGGGTCAACCCCATCGACACTCCTTTGTAGACACTTTCAGACGCGAGCTTCGACGCCGAGCTCGTCCAGCAGACCGCGGACCCTGCGTTCGATCTCGTCGCGGATCGGCCGCACCGCGTCAACGCCCTGACCAGCGGGGTCCTCGAGCGTCCAGTCGAGGTACCGCTTGCCGGGGAAGACCGGGCAGGCGTCGCCGCAGCCCATGGTGATCACGACGTCGGCGGCGCGGACGATCTCGTCGGTCCAGGGCTTGGGGAACTCGCGGGAGATGTCGACGCCGCGCTCGTGCATGGCCTCGACCGCGGCCGGGTTGATCTCGTAGCCAGGCTCCGAGCCGCCCGACCACGCAACCGCCCGATCCTCGGCGAGGTGGTTGAAGAACCCGAGCGCCATCTGACTACGGCCGGCGTTGTGCACACAGAGGAACAGCACGATCGGTTTGTCGTCGTTGACGTGGCCCTCGACCTTGGCCAGCGCCTGCAGCCGCTGGCCGGCGAACCGCTCGGCGAGCAGCGGCAGGAAGTTGGGCACGGTGCTGTGGGACGCGAACTGGTCGTAGCTGGTGTGCAGGAACCGTTCGATGGTCTCCTGGGCGAACACGCCGTCGAACTTCGCCTGCAGGCGGGTCGCGGCGGTGCGCAGGGCGAGCTGCTGGTCGATGGGCATGCTGGCGAGGTCGTGGGATTCAGGCATCGCTCTCTCCGGGGAGATGGACGGCGGACGCCAGCCGGTCGACCCGGTCGGCGAGATCACGGAACGCGGTGTCGAAAGCGTCATCGGTGCCAACCCGTGACGGATCGGGCACCGACCAGTGCAACCGTTCTTGCCTGGCGAGCTCTTCGTGAGCGTTGTCGCACACCGCGACAACGAGATCATCCGGCTGCACCACGTCGCTGACGTGCGCGGTGCGAGCACGAGCGAGCGACACGCCATGGGCCTTGGCCGTCGCGACGGCCAGCGGGTGAACGCGCTGCGCGGGTTGGGTACCGGCACAGGCCGACGGCACGGAGCTGCGCCGTTTCCACAGCGCGGCGGCCAACTGGGAGCGAGCCGAGTTGTGCGTGCACACGAACACCACCCGAGGCGCCCGCAATGCACCCGCGGGCACCAGTCCGGTCAACGTGTCCGGACGCAACCGCAGGTAACTGCGCCGATGATCGCCCTCTGACCGAGTCCGATCGACGACACCGGCCTGCTCGAGCAGCTTCACGTGGTGCGCCAGCAGGTTGCTCGGCAAGCCCAGCTCCTTGCCGATCTCGCCGGGCGAGGCGTCACCGAGCAGCAGGCGGTCCACGATCGCCAGCCGTGCGGGCTCACCGAGCACCGCATGCAGCCGCGCCCGCGACACCACTGATGAAGACCACTCAACGTTCATTGACTCAATACTCACTGAGCTATCGCGCGGAGTCAAGCTCCGGCGTGATGCTCAGCAACATGCAGGTGCGGCGGGGATGCCGGGTGCTGTGCCTGCTGGTTGATGAGGCCGGCGTGGTGACCGAGGTTTCGCTCGATCTCGTCGAGATCACGCGACTGAGCCAGTTCGCTCACGTTCGGGGGCAGACTGCAAGTCAGACCCCCTGCTCTCCAGTGGGACGTACGTGCCCGATGGCCGAAATCGGGTCACAAGATCGCCGAAGACATGGGCAGTGACCCGTCGAACTTCCAGATTGTTGACAATTTCATCGACAATCCGCATCGTGGAGTCATGCGGATCGGTGTTCTCGGCTTGGGTGAAGCAGGTGCCCTCTACGCGCAAGCGCTGGCGGCATCGGGTTCCCCCGTGGCCGGCTACGACCCGGCGGCGACACAGACACCAGCC
>NZ_VSRL01000006.1 GCF_012184385.1 Lentzea indica | reverse complement strand
CCTCGGTTCCAGCGGTGGCCCGCCGTCCGGCAGCCCGCCTCCCGGCAACGTCGAGGAGTGGATCCGCGAGGCCATCAAGATCCTGCAGGCCAACGGCATCCCGGTCACCGAGGACAACATCGACGAGATCTGGAAGATCATCGAGAAGGAGTCCAGCGGCAACCCGCACGCCATCAACCTCTGGGACTCGAACGCCCAGAAGGGCACGCCCTCCAAGGGCCTGATGCAGTGCATCGACTCGACGTTCAACGCCCACAAGCTGCCAGGCCACGACGACATCTGGAACCCGGTGGACAACATCATCGCCGGCGTTCGCTACACGTTCTCGCGCTACGGCGGCTTCGAAGGCCACCCAGGCCTCAAGGCAATGGCCCAAGGCGGCGGCTACCAAGGGTATTAACCGGTCGCTCGATCGGGTGGACTTTGTCCGGAACCCGGCACTTCTTCCTCTAGTCATTCGTGACGGAAATGTGCCGAGTTCTGCTTATCCACACCCACTCGGGTAGGGAATGTCCCGAAACACTGTTGCAGTTTCTCCCGCATATGCGGAAGCGCGGGGGTTGCGGCCGAAGGCGAAGGGCGGAACGGACAGAGGAGGTGATCGCTCGGATGGCGAACGGCCCCGCCGGGCCGTGCCGGCTTTTCGGGGTTGCGAGCCGGCTTGAGCGACGCCTGGCGCGGGCGGGGTTGCGCCGGATCACGGAGACGCGGGCCGGAGTGAGAGTTGGCCTGCGGTGGGCGAGCCCGGGAAGCGAGAAGGCCTGGGAAGCGAGAAGGCCCTGGGGTGAGCGAGCCTGGAGTGAGAGGCCTGGAGTGTGCGCCCGAGACGGCGGGAGCTGGTGGGGTGGTGGGGAGTTAGCCTGGCGGCATGCTGACCGTGGCTGCCCGCGCCGACGTCCCACCCTTCCACGTCATGGACGTGCTTTCTGCCGCAGCGCAGCGGCAGCGAACCCACGGGGACGTGGTCTCCCTTGCCGCCGGGCAGCCTTCGAGCCCGGCACCGCGGCCCGTGCGGGAAGCTGCGGCGCGGGCCCTCAGCGAGCACGCGCTGGGGTACACCGAGCAGTTGGGGATTCCTGAGCTGCGCGGTGCCATCGCGAGGCACTACAAGCGGCAGTACGACCTCGACGTGACGCCTGACGACGTGGTGGTGACGACGGGGTCGTCGGGGGCGTTCACGTTGGCCTTTCTGGCCGCGTTCGACGCTGGGGATCGGGTTGCCCTGGCGCGGCCCGGGTATCCCGCTTACCGCAACATCCTGAAGGCGTTGGGGTGTGAGGTTGTCGAGTTGCCGTGCGGGCCCGAGACGCGGTTCCAGCCCACGGTGGAGATGCTCGACCCCGGCCTCAAGGGTGTGATCGTGGCCAGTCCGGCCAATCCCACCGGGACCGTCGCCAACGTCGAGCCGATTGCGCGGTGGTGTGCGGACAACGGGGTGCAGCTGGTCAGCGACGAGATCTACCACGGGATCAGCTACGGGGAGCCGTTGCGGTGTGCTTGGGAGACGTCGCGAGATGCGATTGTCGTGAACTCGTTCTCCAAGGCGTTCGCGATGACCGGGTGGCGGCTGGGGTGGATGTTGCTGCCGGAGCGGCTCAGGCGGGCAGTGGACTGTTTGACGGGCAATTTCACGCTTTGCCCGCCTGCGTTGGCCCAGTTCGCCGCGGTTGGGGCGTTCAGCGAGGAGGCCTACGCGGAGACGGCGGAGCACCTCAAGCGGTACAAGGTGAATCGGGATCTGCTGCTGGAAGGGCTGACGAACCTCGGGATCGACAAGCTGGCGCCGGCGGACGGGGCGTTCTACGTGTACGCGGACGTCAGGCATCTGACGGACGACTCGATGGGGTTCTGCCGGCGGTTCCTGGACGACACCGGGGTCGCGATCGTTCCCGGCATCGACTTCGACCCGGTGGACGGACATCACTTCGTGCGGATGTCGTTCGCGGGATCCACGCAGGACATCGAGGAGGCGCTGCGGCGCCTGAAGGCGTGGCTCTGACAGCAACGAAACCGGGAACGAAACCGGCCCTCGCGGAGCATCGAAGAGGCCCAGCCCAAGGCGGGGCCGTGCGGGACACCGAAGAGGCCGAAGGCTTGAGAGCGCAACAAAGCGGGCCCACCGAACGTTCACGGTAGGGAGAAGGGGAGGGCCTATGTGGGCGATCATCGGGTGGCTGGTGGCGATCTGGATCGTGCTGGCCGTTGTCGGGGCCGTGGTGAAAGGGTTGTTCTGGCTCGCTGTGATTGGAGGACTACTCCTCGCAGGCACGGCGGCTTACGGTGCGATCAAATCCAAGCGATGACCCTGGATTAAACCGAACAAACCGCTCACCATGGGGCGGTGTTGCTAGCCAACGAGGCCCGCCTCGAGCGGTGGGAACGAAAGGTCGAGTGGCCGTTGACGGCTCTCGCCGTGCTTTTTCTCGTCGTGTACGCGTGGCAGGTGTTTGATGATCACGGGAGCATGCACCTGGCGCTCGAGATCGTGTTGTGGCTGGTCTGGGCCGTGTTTGCGGCCGACTACGCGACGAGGTTCGCCCTTGCGCAGAACAAGATCCAGTTTCTCAAAACGCATGTCCTCGATCTTGTCGCGGTTGTGTTGCCCATGGTGCGGCAGCTCAGGGTTCTCAGGCTGATCACAGTCGTCACGCTGCTGAACAAGAAGTTCCAGCACAAGATCAGGCAGAGGGTCAGCATTTATGTCACCGGCGTGACGATGATCGTCGGCTTTTGTGCCAGCCTGGCGGTGCTGGACGCGGAAAGGCATGCGGAAAACGCCAGCATCACCACGTTCGGGGACGCGTTGTGGTGGACGATGACCACCATGTCGACGGTCGGGTACGGCGACCGCTATCCCGTCACGGCTGAGGGGCGGCTGGTCGCGGCACTGCTCATGGTCGGCGGCATCGCGTTGCTCGGTGTCATCACCGGCACGATCGCCAGCTGGCTGGTCGAGAAGCTGCGCGGCGTCGAGGAGGCCGAGCTCGAGATCGTGCAGGAGCTGCGGAGCCTACGCTCCGAGATCGCCGAACTCCGCGCGGAGCTCAGCGCGCGCAACAAGAGCTGACGTCCACAAGCGCGCGTCCCAGCCCGCCACCAAAGCTCCCTCCACATTGGACAGGCGGTCGTCGAAGAAGATCACGTCGGACGAACCGATCACGGACTCCACGTGCTTCCAGATCGCCGCGTCCGGCTTGGCGTAGCCGAGGTCGCCGGAGAAGATCAGGTGCCGGAAGTGCTTGGCCCACGGCACCTTCTCGGCCAGCCGCGCGAACGTCACGGGCGCGTTCGACAGCAGCGCCAGAGGCAGCCCCAACGAAGCGAGGTCCTCGATCAGCGCAACGGTTTCCGCCACCGGATCGTCCAGCCAACCGGCGTTGTCCATGGCGGTCATCTCTTGCACGACAGCGTCATCGAGGCTCAGCCCGAGCGAAGAGCCGATCGACGACCAGTACGCTGAGTCCGACCCACCTCGGTCGTAGGCGTCACGGTCCCAGTACGCGGCCTCGAAGGCATCCAACGACACTCCGAGCCGAGCCGCCATGGAAGGCAGCGCCGGGTTCCGCTGGCTGATGACCTCGCCGAAGTCGAACACGATCCAGCGCATCTCAGGCGTCCTCTCGTAGCCGGCGCAGCAGTTCGGCGATGTCGGACGAGTCCACGTCGCCGTGCGTCACGAACCGGACCTTGCCGGACATCGGACTGGCGTAAACCCCGACATCGCGCATCGAACCCAACGTCTTCTCCACGTCTGGGACCGACGCCAGAACGATGTTCGTCGCCGGCTCCTCCACCTCCCAGCCCAGCGACCGCAACCCGGCGGCCAGGGCGGAGGCGTTCGAATGGTCGGCCTCCAACCGCGAGATCCGGTCCAGAGCGACCAGACCGGCAGCAGCCAGGACCCCACCCTGCCGAACCCCGCCACCGAGCATCTTCCGAACGCGACGAGCCTCGACCACGAAAGACGAAGACCCGGCCACCACGGACCCGACCGGCGCCCCGAGCCCCTTGGACAGGCACACCTGCACGGTGTCCGACCCCACGGTCAGAGCGGCAGGCGGCACCCCGAGAGCGACCGAGGCGTTCCACAGCCGGGCACCGTCCAGGTGCACGGCCAAGCCGGTGGACCGAGCCGCGGACACCAGCAGCGCGTGCTCGTCGGGCGCGGTCACCGTGCCACCGGACGCGTTGTGCGTGTTCTCCAGACACAACAACGTGGTGCGAAGCCCGTAATAAGGAGACTCGCCACCGCCAGCGGCCACCACGGCTTCCGGAGACAGGACCGGCAGTCCGTGCGGCATCCCGCCCGCCAGCCACGCGGCGGTCCCGAGCTCGGCGTCCAGAACGTGCGCACCCAGGGGCGCAAGGAACCGGTCACCCCGCCGCAAGTGCACGAACAGCGCGATCAGATTGCCCATGGACCCGGAAGGAACCCACAGGGCGGCCTCGACGCCGAGCAGTGCGGCGACCCGCTCCTCCAAGGCAGCCATGGTCGGGTCGTGGTCCAGCACGTCGTCGCCGACCTCGGCCGACGCCATCGCGCGACGCATTTCCTCGTCCGGCTGGGTGACGGTGTCCGAACGCAGGTCGATGGGGGTCACGACCCGATCACATCACATCCGGTGAACGACCGAGGGGGTGATGTAGCTCTCGCCGGAGGTTCGTGCAACCGTTGTTGCCTCAGATTCCGTCCGGTAAGTGCAACTCGAGGAACGAGCGGAGAGCAGTCCGCGTGGATCAGCGCGACGAGCAGGAGTTCGCGGAGTACTTCGTGGCTCGCCGTGAGGCCGTGCGCCGAACGGCATACCTGCTGTGCGGCGACTGGCACCGCGCTGACGACTTCGCGCAGACAGCGTTCGTAGCGGTGCACAGGAGGTGGCGGAAGATCCGGGACAAGCAGGCTCTCGACGCCTACGTCCGGCGCACCGTCGTGCGCGCGGTGATCGACGAGTCGCGCAGGCCCTGGCGGCGCGAGAAGTTCACCGACGTGCTGCCGGAGTCGCCGGCCGCGGACAACGAGATCGGCGACACCGTGGCGACGCGCGAGGCGCTGATGAAAGGCCTGCGCAGAGTTCCGCCGCGGCAACGGGCCGTGCTCGTTCTGAGGTTCCTCGAGGGTCTCGACGTGACGGCCACGGCCGAGGTGCTGAAGTGCTCGGAAGGAACTGTGAAGAGTCAGACCGCCCGCGGGCTGACCGCGTTGCGGGAAGCTCTTGGTGACGCCATCGACGATCTGCGACCGGCGTCGTGAACACGAGCGAGAGGAGGACGTAGATGGATGAGCAGAAGCTCGCGGACCTGTTCCGCGACGCCGCACACGACGCACCACCGGCGTCCTTCGACGCGAGTGACGTCCGAAAGGCTTCGCGACGCGCCACTCTCCGCAGGCGCAACTCGATCGCCGCCGGCACTACGCTGGTCGTGGTGCTCGGCTTCGGCGGTGCCGTCGCGGCCAACGGCTGGTTGGCTCAGGACAAAGCCGGCAACACGATGGCAGGTTCTGGGCAGCAGGGGAACGACACGGCACAATCTCCGCAGACTGGACCGATGACCGCCCTGGAGGCCCAACCGCCCGCCAAGAACTCTCCTGGCGACCCGTCCACGCAGGGGGACGGGGTCACGCCGGGGAGCACCGGTCTTCCGACCGGTGAACGCGCAGTGCAGGGCTGCGCGGGTGTGGACCGAGAGCTCGCCGACGCCCTCGCCGGAGAGCTTTCGGTCTCACCGGAGCACGCGGAGCCACCGAAGGTGACGTGTTCGCCTGACTCCCGCGCGGCCGCGTTCAAGATCGACGGCCTGACGATCACCGCGATCGTCACAGCGCAGCCTTTCGAGGCGCCCGCGGGAGCGGAGAAGGTGAAGACCGTCGGCGACAAGGACCTGTACGTGTTCACGCAGGGCGACGGTGAGCTGAAAGGCCAGGCCAAGCGGTTCGCGGACGCACTGGCTCCGAAGTTCTGAGCGGCCGCCAAGTACTCTGGCGCGACTATGACGGCAGCAACCCCCAAGGGTGAGCGCAGGAGGCAGGCGCTCGTCGAGGCCGCGGCCGAACTGCTCGTGGAGGGCGGCTTCGACGCGGTCAGGCACCGCGCGGTCGCCGAACGCGCAGGTCTGCCGCTCGCGTCGACCACGTACTACTTCGACTCGCTGGACGAGCTGATCACCGCGGCGGTCGAGTTCCACGGCCACAGCGAGCTGGCGAGCTGCAAGCAACGCCTCGCGACGATCTCGGAGCAGCTGACCGACGACGACGTGCTGATCGAGCTCATCCTCGACCTGCTGATCGGCCAGGACGTCACCGACACCGAGACGATGCTGCTGCGCTACGAACGCCTCGTCGCGACCGGCCGCCGCCCGTACCTGCGGCCGTTGATGCGCGTGCTGTCCAAGGAGCTGCACGATCTGATCGCCGACATCTTCGCCCGCTCAGGCCGCGACGTCCCACGCGACCGGATCGAGGAGTTGATCGCGCTGGTGGACGGCTCGGTGGTGAACTCGTTCATCGAGCTGAAGTCCGACCCACGCGGTGTCGCGGCCAGGATGCTCCGTTCGGCTCTTTCGCGTCACGGGTGATGCAACCTCGCGTTCCTCCGATGCGTTCCCCTTGTTGAGGACGCGAGAGGGGAACGCATGCGCAAGGCCGATGAGCAGGGCTTTCGCGAATTCGCGGCGGCCAATGCCGCGTCTTTGCGGCGCACTGCCTATCTGTTCTGTGGCGACTGGCACACGGCTGAAGACCTGATGCAGTCGAGCCTCATGAAGATGTACATGGCCTGGAAGCGCATCAAGGACCTCGACAACCTGATCGCGTACGCCCGCAAGGTGCTGCTGCGCACCTGGCTGGACGAGAAGCGCAGGCCGTGGCGCAGAGCCGAGCAGCGGGACGGGGAGCTGCCGGACGCCGCTGACGCCACCGTCGATCCCGACACCACCAGCGCGAAGCTGTGGGCGCGGGAGCTGGTGCACACCGCGTTGCTGCAGGTGCCGCCGAGGCAACGAGCGGTGCTCGTGCTGCGTTATTTCGAGGACCTGTCGGTCGCCGAGGTGGCGGTGGCCATGGGTTGTACCGAGGGAACGGTCAAAAGCCAGACGGCGCGTGGTCTCGCGACACTGCGCACCATCGTGGAGAAGCTCGACAGCAGTTCGGGGAGGGTCGCGTCGTGAGTGAGCAGGAGATCCGCGAGGGAATGCTGCTGGCCGTCTGGGACGAGCCGCCGCTCGACTTCGACCCCGACACGCTGATCAAGCGGGTCGAACAGAAAAAAAGTCGCCGACGAGCGCTGGTCGGTGTGGGCGTGGCTACGGCGGTGATCGCCGTGGCGTCGTTCGCGCTGCCGGGGCTGCTGCCGCGCGACCGGGGCGGCCAGCTCGCCTCCGAGGGCCAGACGACCTCGTCCACGGCCCCGAGCGAGCCGGCGGAGAAGAAGGCTCAGCGCATCGGCGACAAGCTGGCCGAGAAGCTCGCGCTGACGATGACCAACTTCAAGGAGGTCTACGCGGCGCTCCGTCCCAACGGCTTCAGCTACCCCCCGAACCTGACGTCGACGGCGCCCAGGAAGCCGTCCGACCCTGAGCTTTCGGGCTACGTGTTCCTGACCGATCACATCGGGCCGACCTCGCTGCGCGTGCAAGGCATGAAAGGCCAGTTCTCCACGAAGGACTTCTGCTCCAGCGCCGTCGTGTGCCGCAACGTGCAGCAGAACGACGGGACGACCGTCATCGAGGCCGAGTTCAACGAGGGGGGCACGGAGATCGCGCGGTCCGAGGTGGTGCGCCAGTTCCCGAGCGGGTACTACGTGACGATCTCCAGCCACAACTACAAC
The DNA here is from genome assembly GCF_012184385.1 of Lentzea indica. Classification (GTDB taxonomy): domain Bacteria; phylum Actinomycetota; class Actinomycetes; order Mycobacteriales; family Pseudonocardiaceae; genus Lentzea; species Lentzea indica. Next base: position 86,817 of record NZ_VSRL01000006.1, on the reverse strand, counting down.
CCCGCGTCGAGCAGCGGTCTGCGGCAGACGGTGCCGGTGCGTGTGGAGGTGCTCACAACGCTGGTCACGGACCCGAGCATCGACTGGGAGTGAGTCCCGCGTGCACTAACCTGGCGGGGTGAGCAAGCCGCGCATCGCCAACGTCCTCGCAGGTCGCTACGCCTCCACGTCGCTCGCGACGCTCTGGTCGGCCGAGCACAAGATCGTGCTGGAGCGCCAGCTGTGGATCGCCGTGCTGCGTGCCCAGGCGGCCGCGGGCATCGAGGTGCCGGCGACCGCGATCGCCGACTACGAGCGCGTGCTGGAGCAGGTCGACCTGGAGTCGATCGCGGCGCGTGAACGGGTGACGCGGCACGACGTGAAGGCGCGCATCGAGGAGTTCAACGCGCTCGCGGGCCACGAGCAGGTCCACAAGGGCATGACTTCGCGCGACCTGACCGAGAACGTCGAGCAGCTGCAGGTGCTGCGCTCGCTGGAGCTGATCAGGAGCAAGGTCGCGGCGGTGCTCGGACGGCTGGCGCGGCTCGCGGCGGAGCACTCCGATCTGGTGATGGCCGGACGCTCGCACAACGTGGCCGCGCAGGCCACGACGCTGGGCAAGCGGTTCGCGACCGGCGCGGACGAGCTGCTGGTGGCGTTCAGCAGGCTGGACGAGCTGATCGCGCGGTACCCGTTGCGCGGCATCAAAGGCCCGGTCGGCACCGCCCAGGACATGCTGGACCTGCTCGGAACGCCGGAGAAGCTCGAGGAGCTGGAACGCACGGTCGCCGGTCACCTCGGCTTCGAGCGCGTGCTCACGAGCGTCGGCCAGGTGTATCCGCGCTCGCTCGACTTCGACGTCGTGTCGACGCTCGTGCAGCTGGCGGCGGCGCCGTCGTCGGTGGCGAAGACCATCCGCCTGATGGCGGGCCACGAGCTCGTGACCGAGGGCTTCAAGCCCGGCCAGGTCGGCTCCAGTGCGATGCCGCACAAGATGAACACCCGCTCGTGCGAGCGCGTGAACGGCTTCGCGGTGATCCTGCGCGGCTACCTGTCCATGGTCGGCGAGCTCGCTGGCGACCAGTGGAACGAGGGCGACGTGTCGTGCTCGGTGGTCCGCCGGGTCGCGCTGCCGGACGCGTTCTTCGCGTTCGACGGGCTGCTGGAGACGTTCCTGACGGTGCTGGACGAGTTCGGCGCGTACCCGGCCGTGGTCGCGCGTGAGCTGGACCGCTACCTGCCGTTCCTCGGCACGACGAAGGTGCTGATGGCGGCCGTGCGCGCGGGTGTCGGACGCGAGACCGCGCACGAGGCCATCAAGGAGAACGCGGTGGCCGTCGCGCTGGCGATGCGCGAGCAGGGCCTCGCGGAGAACGACCTGCTGGACCGGCTGTCCGCCGACTCCCGCCTGCCGCTCGACCGTGCCGCGCTCGACGCGCTGCTGGCCGACCGCCTGTCGTTCACCGGCGTGGCGTCGGCGCAGGTCGCGTCTGTGGTGGAGCAGGTGGCGGCGATCGTCGACAAGTACCCGGCCTACGAGCCGGAGCCGATTCTGTGATCGTTTCCAGCCTGCTCGTCTACCCGGTCAAGGGGTGTGGCGGGTTCTCCGTCACGTCCTCCGCCGTCGACCTCACGGGGTTGCGGGACGACCGGATGATGATGCTGGTCGACGACGAGGGCGTCTTCCTGTCGCAGCGCAAGGTGCCCGCGATGGCGGCGCTGCGACCCTCCCTCGTGGACGGTTCGCTGCTGATCGGCGGGGAGCGGTTCCCTCTCGTCGTCGACGGGCCTCGGGTCCCGGTGGTCGTGCACACGTGGCACGGATCCGGAATCGACCAGGGAGACGCGGCGGCCGCGTACTTCTCCGACGCCCTGGGCAAGTCCGTGCGGCTCGTGCGGACGCCACCGGACCTGCGGCGCGAGACGACCGGGGAGACCACCGGACTGGTCGGATACGCCGACGGCAGCGCGGTGTTGATGACCTCGCTGTCCTCGTTGGACGCGCTGAACGAACGGATCCTGGAACGCGGCGGCGAGCCCGTGCCGATGGATCGCTTCCGCCCCAACGTGGTCGTGTCCGGCTGGCAGGAACCGCACACGGAGGACCGGGTGCGGCGCGCGGTGATCGGTGACGTGGAACTGGCCTACGCCAAGGACTGCGTGCGGTGCGCCGTGCCGATGGTCGACCAGCGGACCGGGCTGAAGGACGGGCCGGAGCCGATCCGGACGCTCGCCACCTACCGCCGTGACCCTGACGGCGGCGTGACCTTCGGGATGAAGGCGGCCGTCATCAGCACCGGCACCATCAGGTCCGGCGACAAGATCGACGTGCTGGAGTTGCGTCCCTAGGCCTTCTGCCAGCGCAGACGGCCGCCGCGGTTGTCGTCCTTGCGGCAGACCAACTGCTCGCCGAGGAAGCCGATGCCGCGCGCGCCTTCGGGATTGCACCGGCCGCCTTCGCTGACGAACAGGCCCTGCTGCGGCGGCTCGCTGGTCGTCGTCGGCCGCGCGGGCGGCGGTGCCTGCACGGGTGGCGGCTTCGGCTGCGTGGTGGTCGTCGTGGTGGTCGTCGTCGTTGAGGTCGTGGTCTTGACCGTGATGTCGGCGACGTCCGGGGTCGGCACGATGCTGACCGACTGGGTCGTGCTCGTGTTCTGCGAGCCCGACGACGGCGACGAGATGGGGGTGGAGTCGATGCTCCACCCTGCGACGCCCAGCACGATGAGCAGTCCCGCGCTGGCCAATGCCGGGATCCACAACGCCTTTCGGGTGAGCACGGAGTGCACCTTAAGGCCCTTCGGGCTTGATCTGTAGGGGTGAAGGGGTGTAGGTCGGTTTCGCCGAAGACGTGCACGTAGGCTGACCAGCGTGCCAACGCTCGCTGACTACCAGCACGTCGCCCGCGGCAAGGTTCGCGATCTGTACGACGTCGACGACGAGTTGCTGCTGTTCGTCGCGTCCGACCGCATCTCGGCCTACGACCACATCCTGAGCACGGAGATCCCGGACAAGGGTCGTGTGCTCACCGCGATGAGCGTGTTCTGGTTCGAGCGGCTCACCCCGAACCACTTGGTCGCCTACGACGACCCGCGCATTCCCGCCGAGGTCCGCGGCCGGGCGCTGCTGGTGCGCAAGCTGGAGATGGTCGACGTCGAGTGCGTGGCGCGCGGGTACCTCACGGGCTCGGGCATGGCCGACTACCAGGCGACCGGTGCGGTGTGCGGGATCGAGCTGCCGGCCGGGCTGGTCGAGGCGTCCGAGCTGGACCCGCCGATCTTCACGCCCGCGTCGAAGGCCGAGATCGGGGCGCACGACGAGAACGTGTCGTTCGACGTCATCGCCGCGAAGCACGGTGTCGAGCTGGCGTCGAAGCTGCGTGACCGCACGATCGAGCTGTACAGCGAGGCGCGCGCGTACGCGCTGACTCGCGGCCTGATCCTGGCGGACACGAAGTTCGAGTTCGGGCTGGACGCGAGCGGCGAGCTGATCCTCGCGGACGAGGTGTTCACGCCGGACTCCTCGCGGTACTGGCCGGCCGAGGGCTACGAGCCCGGTCGCGTGCAGCCGTCGTTCGACAAGCAGTACGTGCGCGACTGGCTGACCTCCGATGCCTCCGGGTGGGACCGCAAGAGCGACGCCCCGCCGCCTCCGCTGCCCGCGGACGTCGTCGAGGCCACCCGCAACAGGTACGTCGAGGCGTACGAGAGGCTTACTGGCCGGTCTTTCGCTGACTGGCTCGCGTGAGTTAGCTCCGGTTTCACGCGGATGTCACCACGGCGTGGCGCACTCAGAACGTGCACTCACAGCTCGTGGTCTCACTGTCCGGCATCGGTCCGCAGACACTCGACCGATGCGCTGATCTTGCCGCGGCCCTTGATCCGCGGCGGGTGCCGTTGTCGCTGCTCGTGGTACCTCGCGAGCTCGGCAGGGCGCAGGAATGGGTGCGGCATCGCGCCTCGCTCGGCGACGCCGTCGTGCTGCACGGTCTCGGCCAACGGCGGTTGCCCGCCCACGAGGCGGGGTTGTTGTTGATGGGCGCGCGTGTCCAGATGGACGCGATCGGGCTCAACGCCGACACCTTCGCGCCACGTCGTTGCGTGGCGTCGCCGGGAACGTTGATCGCGCTGGCCAAGCACCGGTTCAACCGGTGCGCCGACGCGCACGCCGTGCGTGACCTCGGCACCGGGCTCGCGACGCTCGGCCGCCTGCACGCGTTGACCGAACGCAGCAGCTTCGGTGAGCTGCGAACACTGGCGCTGGTCTACGCGACGGCACGGTCCGCACGCCGCGGTGGGCTGACCAGGATCACCGTGGACGCTCGCGATCTGCACCGGTCAGGCGCGAGGCAGGCCGTGCTCGACGCCGTGGACGTCGCTCTCGCCCACGACGCCGCGCCGACCACCTACGTCAGACTGCCGTCACCTCGCCAGGCGTCAGCGGCTTGATCTCGGTGCTCTCCGGCTTGAGCATCTCGAAGATGCGGTAGGCGTTCTCCGGCATCGACAGCAGCTTCTCGTGGATCGGCACGGCGGTGCGGGGCTTGACCGCGCGGAGGAAGTCGACGGCCTCGCCGAGCCGCATCCACGGCGCGCCCGTGGGCAGGCCGAGCACGTCGACGTCCTCGTCCGGCACGAACAGCGAGTCGCCGGGGTGGTAGAACGCGCCGTCGCCGACCACGTAGCCGGTGTTCGGCACGATCGGGATGTCCTCGTGGATCATCGCGTGCCTGCCGCCGACGACCTTGACCGTCGTGTCGCCGACTTTGAGCGTTTCGCCCGGTTGGGCGACCGTCGGATTTTCGACGCTCGGTGCTGATCCCTCGTCCACGATCAGCTGCGCCCGCGGGTTCGCCCTGAGCAGCGCGGGCAGCCGTTCGGTGTCCAGGTGGTCGTAGTGCTGGTGCGTGATCAGCACCGCATCCAGGTCTTTCGCGTCCTCGAACCCGCTGGAGAACGTGCCGGGGTCGATCAGGATGCGCGTTGTCCCGGAGTCGAGAAGCACGCAGGCATGACCGAAATGGACAACTCGCATGGATTCCTCCATTACCGACGTTTGGCGGGCTGACACGGTCAGGTGACGTCGGAAGTATCAAATGGTATGAGGAAAACCCTGCAACTCCTCACGGCACTGGCGCTCGCCCTGCCGATGACGTCCTTTGTCCCTGCAACCACCACCTCTACACCTGCTCAGGCTCAGGCGCCTCAGGCGCCTCAGTCGCAGGAGATCGGCACCGAGGAGTCGCTCTCGGTCCGCGTGGGTGGAAAGTCCCTTTCGACCGTGATCGACCGGCCAGGCTCCGGGTACGTGAAGATCCACTTCGCCGATCTCCGGATCCTGCCCGGTGACGTGCTGACGGTGTCGAACCCTGACGGCACCGAGAAGTACACGTACACGCGGGACCTGAAGGCCTCCCAGACCGCGACGATCGACAAGACCGGCTTCTGGGCCATGTCGATCACCGGCGAGAAGGCGGTCGTGTCGCTGACGAACCCGCTCAGCCGCGTGCGGATCGACAAGATCACGCGCGGGTACACCGAGGCCGAGATGTCCTCGCAGCCGTCCGTGCAGAGCATCTGCGGCACGAACGACTACAAGGACGCGGTCTGCTACCAGTCCAGCAACCCGACCGAGTTCGGGAAGACCAAGTCCGTGGCGAAGCTGCTGCGCAACGGCAGCTCGCTGTGCACGGCGTGGCGGGTCGGTCCCAACAACCGCCTGCTGACCAACAACCACTGCTTCACGAGCACCACCGGCATCGAGGTGTGGTTCAACTACCAGTGCCCGACCTGCGGCGGGACGGCGTCCGCTCCGACGACGAAGGTGCTGGCGTCCCAGGTCCTCAAGACCAACGCCGGGCTTGACTACACCCTCTTCACCGTGAACAACTTCGCGGCCATCAGCTCGTTCGGCTACCTCGAGCTGGACGCGCGCGTCCCGGCCGTGGGTGAGGAGATGTACGTCGTCGGCCACCGGCCGGGAAGCTCAAGAAGTTGTCGTTGCGCGACAACAACAACGGTGGCGGCTACTGCATCGTGCGCGCGGTGCGCGTGAACGGCAGTTCGTCGCAGTCCGACATCAGCTACATGTGCGACACCGAAGGCGGCTCGTCCGGTTCACCGGTGCTGTCGAGGCGCACGCACAAGGTGATCGGGCTCCACCACTTCGGCGGCTGCCCGAACCAGGGCGTGCGCATCGACCTCGTCGCCGCGCAGATCAACTCCCTGCTCTGATCAACTCACCGCTGCAAGGATCTCGTCCTCCTCGGCGGGGCTCAGCCCCGCCTTGCGAGGCCTGTCCAGCCCGAGGCCGCGCTCGTACTCCAGCGAGTCGAGCGCGGTCTCGGCCAGCGGCCGCTGCCTGAGCCCGTTGGCCAGCGCCGCGTTGACGTCGCGGCTGGTCATCTTCGCGAAGTCCTTCGGCAACCACAGCGGAAGCGACCGCGGCCCGCCCCACGGGTTGATCCCCAGCTTCTCCAGCACGCTCTCCTGCACGGAAACGAGCTGCGTGTCCTGCGGCGCCACCGCACCGGCGATCTCCCCGATCGCCATCTGGAACGGCATTACCGGCCCCACCGAGTCGTAGGTCCCCGTGATGCGCTCTTCCGCGGCCAGCACGATCCACTCAGCCAGGTCGCGCGCGTCGATGTGCTGGAAACTCAGGTCGGGGCTGTCCGGCACCACGACCCGCCCGCCCTGCGACAGCCGCGCCGGCCAGTACCCGAACCGGTCCGACGGGTCGTTCGGCCCGGTGACCAGCCCTGCCCTGACGATGAACTCACGGCCGCCGACCGCCTCCCTGACGGCGTTCTCGCTGGCCACCTTGACGCTGCCGTACCGCTCCGACGAGAACTCCGCCGCCGGGTCGTCCTCGAGGGGCGGGAGGAGCTCGTCGCTGCCCGACGCGTGGTCGGCGTAGACCGAGATGCTGGACACGAACGTCCAATGCGGCGTCGTGGCCCCGAACGCCTCCAGCGCGTCGCGCACCCAGTTCACCGAGTACTTCGCCACGTCGATGACCGCGTCGAACTGCTCACCGGCCAGCTGGTCGAACGCACCCGGTTTGTTTCTGTCGATCGGGATCAGGCGTGCGCCTTCGGGAACGCCACCCGAGGCGCCGCGCGCGCCACACACCACCTCGTGGCCTCGGCGGACAGCCTCCGCCGTGATGGCCTTGCTGAGGAACACGGTTCCGCCGAGCACCAGGATCTTCATGATCTCCAGCATCCGTCCGATCCGGCGCGAGTGCCAGCGCTCTCTGCTTTCGGCGTAACGCCTCGATCGGCTGGACTTCTTTCAGTACCGTTCGGCCCCGGTCGATGGACGTTTCGTGAGTCTGCACGCCTTCGTCGACGAGTCGAGCACTGGTGAGCACACAGGACGAGTTGCTGTGGATTCCGGACGTGGTGGCGTGGTGTCACGGCGCCGAGGGCGACTGGGCCAGGCGCGTGCACTCGCTCGTCGCGAAGGAGACGGCGATGGACAACTGGTCCAGAAAGCGCGAAGCACGGCGGCCGACCGTCCGGACGGGCACCGTGCTCACTTCCTCGGCCTACGGGGCCTTGGCGAGATCTACTCGCCCAAGCAGCGCGGCCATGACAAGCCGGTTCACCCGATGGTGAAGCCCCGTGAAGATGTGCCCCCGACCACGTGTCGAAGAGATGAACGCCCAGGTCAGGTAGGCTCCCGAGGTACCGCCAGCCCTTCAAACCCGGGAGCAGTCTGTCGTGGCCCGAGTCGTCGTCGACGTCATGCCGAAGCCCGAAATTCTCGACCCCCAAGGCCAGGCGGTGGCGAACGCGCTGCCACGCCTCGGCTTTGACGGCATCACCGCTGTCCGTCAGGGCAAGCACTTCGAGCTGGAGGTCGCCGACGACGTCGACGACGCCACGCTCGCCAAGATCGCTGAGACCTTCCTCGCCAACCCCGTGATCGAGGACTGGATCGTGCGCAGGGTCGAGGCATGAGGGTCGGTGTCATCACCTTCCCCGGCACGCTCGACGACGTCGACGCGCAACGGGCCGTGAAGTACGCCGACGGGGAGGCCGTGCCGCTGTGGCACGGCGACCACGATCTCAAGGGCGTTGACGCGGTTGTGGTGCCCGGCGGGTTCTCGTACGGCGACTATCTGCGGTGCGGTGCCATCGCGAGGTTCGCGCCGGTCATGCAGGAAGTGATCGAGGCCGCGAACAAGGGGATGCCGGTTCTCGGCATCTGCAACGGTTTCCAGATCCTCGCCGAGGCGCACCTGCTGCCCGGCGCGCTCGTCCGCAACCACAAGCTGCACTTCGTGTGCCGCGACCAGTGGCTCAGCGTCGAGAACAACACCACCGCCTGGACGAGCCGCTACGACCTCGAAGCCGAGATCCTCGTGCCGCTGAAGTCGGGTGAAGGCGGCTACCAGGCCGACGAGGACACCCTCAAAGAGCTCGAAGACAACAACAGGGTCGTCTTCCGGTACGTCGGCGAGAACCCGAACGGCAGCCGCAACAACATCGCGGGCATCACCAACGCCAAGGGCAACGTCGTCGGCCTCATGCCGCACCCCGAGCACGCCATCGACGCGCTCACCGGTCCGACTGACGACGGGCTCGGGATGTTCCTGTCCCTGCTCGACACGGTGGTGAAGGCATGATGATCGACACCGTCAAGAACGCGGAGAGCACTCCCGACCAGGAGCAGCCCTACAAGGAGCTGGGCCTGAAGGACGACGAGTACGCGCGCATCAAGGAGATCCTCGGCCGCCGCCCGACGGACGCCGAGCTCGCGATGTACTCGGTCATGTGGAGCGAGCACTGCTCCTACAAGTCGTCCAAGGTGCACCTGAAGTACTTCGGCGAGACCACGACCGACGGGATGCGCTCGAAGATGCTCGCGGGCATCGGCGAGAACGCCGGCGTCGTCGACATCGGTGACGGCTGGGCCGTCACGTTCAAGGTCGAGAGCCACAACCACCCGTCGTACGTCGAGCCCTACCAGGGTGCGGCCACGGGTGTCGGCGGCATCGTCCGCGACATCCTCGCCATGGGCGCGCGGCCGCTCGCGGTCATGGACCCGCTGCGCTTCGGCAAGCCGGACGCCGAGGACACCAAGCGCGTGTTGCCCGGCATCGTCGCCGGCGTCGGTGGCTACGGGAACTGCCTCGGCCTGCCGAACATCGGCGGCGAGGTCGTGTTCGACGAGTCCTACCAGGGCAACCCGCTGGTCAACGCCCTGTGCGTCGGCGCGATGCGGGTCGAGGACCTGCACCTCGCGCACGCGTCGGGCACCGGCAACAAGGTCATCCTCTACGGCGCGCGCACCGGGCTCGACGGCATCGGTGGCGTGTCGGTTCTCGCGAGTGAGACGTTCGACGACAGCGTCGGCAAGCGCAAGAAGCTGCCGAGCGTCCAGGTCGGCGACCCGTTCACCGAGAAGGTGCTGATCGAGTGCTCGCTCGAGCTCTTCGAGAAGGGCATCGTCGTCGGCATCCAGGACCTCGGCGGCGCCGGCCTGTCCTGCGCGACGAGCGAGCTGGCGTCCGCCGGTGACGGTGGCATGCACGTGTGGCTCGAGCGGGTGCCGCTGCGGGCCACGGGCATGACCCCGGCGGAGATCCTCTCCAGCGAGTCCCAGGAACGCATGTGCGCGGTCGTCGAGCCCGCGAACGTCGAGGCGTTCATGGAGGTCTGTCAGAAGTGGGACGTCATCGCCACCGAGATCGGTGAGGTGACGGACGGCGACCGCCTGGTCATCACGTTCAACGACGAGGTCGTCGTCGACGTGCCGCCGCGCACCGTCGCCCACGAGGGCCCGGTCTACAACCGGGCGATCCAGCGGCCGGCCGACCAGGACGAGCTGCAGGCGAACACGCCGGACAGCCTGCCCCGGCCGGAGAACGTCCTCGCGCTGATCAAGACCATGGCAGCCAGCCCCAACCTGGCCTCCAAGAAGTGGGTCACGCAGCAGTACGACCGGTACGTGCGCGGTGGCACCGTCCTGGCGCAGCCCAGCGACTCCGGCATGATCCGGATCGACGAGGAGACGCACCGCGGTGTCGCTCTCTCGACGGACTGCAACGGCCGCTACACCAAGCTCGACCCGTACGAGGGCGCGCGGCTCGCGCTGGCCGAGGCCTACCGCAACGTCGCGGCCACCGGTGCCACGCCGGTCGCCGTCACGAACTGCCTCAACTTCGGCTCGCCGGAGGACCCCGCGGTCATGTGGCAGTTCGAGCAGGCCGTGAAGGGCCTCGCGGACGGCTGCGCCGAGCTGGGCATCCCGGTGACCGGCGGCAACGTCAGCTTCTACAACCAGACAGGTTCCACGGCGATCCTGCCGACGCCGGTCGTCGGCGTGCTGGGCGTGATCGACGACGTGCGGCGCCGCATCCCCACCGGGATCGGGGCCGAGGCCGGCGAGACGCTGCTGCTGCTCGGCGAGACGCGTGAGGAGTTCGGCGGGTCGGAGTGGGCGCACCACGTCCACGGTCACCTCGGCGGTCTGCCCCCGAAGGCCGACCTGCAGCGCGAGAAGCTGCTCGGCCAGATCCTCGTCGCGGGTTCCCGTGACGGCATGGTCTCCGCCGCGCACGACCTCGCCGAGGGCGGTCTGGCCCAGGCGCTGGTCGAGACGTGCCTGATCGGCGAGACGGGTGCGCGGGTCTTCCTCTCCGGCGACCTGTTCACCGAGCTGTTCAGTGAGTCCGCCGGCCGCGTGCTGGTCGCCGTGCCGCGCACGGAGGAGCAGCGCTTCACCGACATGTGCACCGCGCGCGCTCTGCCGTGGCGCAAGGTCGGTGTCGTCGACCCGGAGTCGAACGCGCTGGAGATCCAGGGTCTCGGTGAGCTCCCGCTCGACGAGCTCCGCGAGGCCTGGGAGGGCACCCTCCCTGCCCTGTTCGACTAGCTGTTCGGCGTCTGCAAGTACTACCGACTCGAGGTTGGTGGTACTTGCAGACGCCTGCGGTCAGCTCGTCGCGATCCGTTGAAGCTGCTCGAACTTGCCGTTGAAGAGGTTCTGGTCGCCGGGGAACAGCCCGGCGGCCTGCCACTGCCAGATCGTGTGGAACTCGAACCCGACCGGCAACGGCCCGAGCGTCGAGTTGTAGTGCGCGACCCACAACGGGTTGTTGTCACCGAACTTCACCGAGCCGCCGACGCACTTGTTCCACCAGCTCGTGGACGTGTAGATGACGGGATGCCGTTTGGTGCGCTCGAAGACCTTGTCGCTGAACGCTTTCACCCACGCGGTCATCGCCGCCTGGTTCATGTTGTAACAGGTCTCGCCGTAGGGGTTGTACTCCATGTCCAGTGCGGGCGGCAGCGTCCTGCCGTCAGGGGACCAGCCACCGCCGTTCTCGACGAAGAAGTTCGCCTGCGTCGCGCCGTCGGAACGGTCGGGCAGCGCGAAGTGGTACGCCCCGCGGATCATGCCCACGTCGTAGGAACCGTTGTACTGCTGGGTGAACTTCGGGTTGCGGTAGTGCGTGCCCTCGGTCGCCTTGACGTAGGAGAACCGGGCACCTTTGTCCCAAGAGGACTTCCAGTCCACGTCGCCCTGGTGGCTGCTCACGTCCATGCCGGGCACTTTGCCTTCTGTGGGCGGCGATTCCGTTGTTCGCGGGCTGCCACCGCCTTCGTGCTTGAGTATCTGGGAACCCGCGAAGTGGTCCGCGGAGCCCTCGGGCAAGGGCGCCGCGGACGCGGGGGCCGGCGTGATGCCGGCGACGATCGCCACGATGCTGATCAAGGTCCGCATGGACTAGATCGTCCGACCATTTGTCCTGATCGGCCACTGGCGTCACCCGTCCAGGCGGCTCAACTCCTCCGCGGTCAACTCCAGGTGGGTGGCCGCTGCGGAATCCCGGATGCTCGCGGGCCGGGAAGCACCCGGAATGGGGACGACCACTTCGGACTTCGCCAGCATCCACGCGAGACAGACCTGATGCGCGCTCACACCGTGCGCGTCGCCGATCTCCTTGAACGGACCGCTCAACGCGCCCGCCTTGCCGATGCCGCCGAACGGGCTCCACGGCAGGAACGCGATGCCGAGCTTCGCGCACAGCTCCAGTTCGGGCTCGCTCGACCGGAACAACGGCGAGAACTGGTTCTGCACGGCCGCGAGCCGCCCGCCCAGGATCTCGTTGGCCAGCACGATCTCGTCCGGGTTGAAGTTCGAGACACCGGCGTAGCGGATCTTGCCGTTGTCCAGCAGCTCCTTCAGCGCGCCGACCGACTCGGCGATCGGCGTCCTCGGGTCGGGCCGGTGGAACTGGTACAGGAAGATCTGGTCGACCCCGAGCCGCCGCAACGATCCGTCCACGGCCTTGAGCAGGTACTCAGGGCGTCCGTCGAGCCCCCAGCCGCCGCCAGGCACGCGGGTGTGGCCGCCCTTGGTGGCCACGAACACCTCTTCCGAACGGCCCCGCAGCCCCTCGGCGATCAGCTCCTCGTTGTGGCCGAAGTCGGTGTCGTCGAGCGAGTAGGCGTCGGCGGTGTCGATGAACGTCACGCCCGCCTCCAACGCGGCGTGGATGGTCTCGATCGCTTGCGCGCGGTCCGGCCTCCCCTGCACGGAGATGGGCATGCCGCCCAGGCCGATGGCACTGACTTCCACTTCTCCGATACGACGCTTCTCCATGGCCTCCACTCTGGACCTCCCCGATTAAGCTGTCCAACGCAGAGAAGTGATCTCATTGAGCACCGCAGGTGATGAATCGTGGAACTCAGACAGCTGGAGTACTTCCTCGCGGTCGCCGAGGAGTGTCATTTCACGCGGGCTGCGCGCCGGATGCACGTCGCCCAGTCCGGCCTCTCGGCGTCGATCCGCGCGCTGGAGGTGGAGCTCGGCGCGCCGCTGTTCCTGCGCACCACCCGTCAGGTCGAGCTCACCCAGGCAGGACGGGCGTTGTTACCGGAGGCCCGTCGCGCGCTCGGCAGCATCGAGTCGGCCAGGGACGCGGTCGCCGCGGTGCAGGGACTGTTGCGTGGCACGCTGTCCGTCGGCAGCCTGCAGTGCCTGCACGTCGTGCACCTGCCCGCGGTGCTGTCGCGGTTCCACGAGCTGCACCCCGGCGTGGAGATCAGGATGCGCCAGTCCGGCAACGCGGAGCTGGTCGAGGAGGTGCGTGCCGGCCGGCTCGACCTCGCGTTCGTCACGCGTCAGCCGAAGATCGCCGACGATCTGCGAGTGTCCACTTTGGCCAGTGAGCCGCTCGTGCTCGCGTGCGCGCCGGAAAGTCCCTTTGCCGACAGGGAATCCGTGGCCCTCGAAGATCTGGCGGGTCAGCCGTTCGTCGACTTCAACGCCGACTGGGGCACGCGCGACGAGGCCGACCGCACACTCGCTGCGGCGAACGTCGAGCGGCGCGTCACCGTCGAGGTCAACGACGTGCACTCACTTCTCGACTTCGTCGGGTTCGGTCTCGGGGTTGCGCTCGTCCCGCAGTCCTTCGCGGCCAAGTCCACCAGGGCGCATTTCGTCGGTCTTCGCGGGGACGTGCCCGTTGCCGAGACCGTTGTCGTCACGAGCAACACCGTCAGCGCTGCCACCGGTGTTCTCCTCGACATGGTCCTGGAGGCGCGGTCGGGGCGTCTGCACATCGCCGGTTAGCGCCCAGCCGTCGTAGGACGTGCGCAGTTGCGTGCCGGGCAGCAACTTCAGCTCGCCGATCTGCACCACCGGCGGTGCCTCCGCGAGCGCGAGGAACGTGCCGACCTCGGTGTCCCGGAAGTCGACCTTCTTGGCGCTGAACGTCACCGCGGTGAACGCGATCCCACCCTTGAACTCGGCCTCCGCCAGGTCGAGCCGTCCGTGGAAGGTCGCGCCGGAGAACAACGTCGGCTTCTTCACCTCGAGCTCGCGCAGTGTCGTGATGCCGTAGAACTGGGCGCGGCGCGCGGTGAACCTGTGGACGCGCCTGCCGTCCAGGCGGAAGTACTCGAGTGCCGCGCCGGTCAGGTCGAGGTCGAAGTACTCCTTCTTGGCGTTCCCCCACGACAGCAGGTCGCGCAGCAACCGCTGGGCGGTGCGCCGGACCTGCTGCTCCTGCTGGTCTTCCGGAGCCACCTTGACGAACACCGTGTCCGGGTCGGCGCCGTTCTTGTCCCACGAGGGGTGGTGGAAGGGCCTGCGCAGGTACGCGCACAAAACGTCGACCACCGTCTGTTTGTAGCGAGGTGTGGAGTTCGCCAGCCACACCAACGAGTGCATCGCACCCACCCGCACCTGGTCGGCCTCGTTGCCGAGCATCTCCACCGAACGCGCGAACCGTTCGTCGGCGACCTTCTCGCTCTCCAGCAAATGCCGCCTGTCGTTGAGCCACAACGCGTACAGCGCGACGACAGCACCACCCGCGACACCGGCGGTCTTCACGATCTCGATCGGTGGCGCCTTCACCAGCCAGAGCGTCACGGCCGTCGCCGACGTGACGACCACAGCCGAAAGGACCGCGGCAAGCCATGCCATCCGCACGTCAGTTCCTCCACGCTTCCGGAAGATCGGCTTCCAGCGCGAACGTACAGCCGTCCGCCTTCACGTCTGCCCACTCCGAGTTGGCGAACTTGGTCTCGCCGCCGAACTTCGTGTCCGTGAACACGGCGATACCGCGCGACTTGAACCGGCTGAACCACGCCTTGCCGCGGATCTCCGTGTGGTGCATGTGGAACCGGCCGTTCGCCTCGGCCTCGGTCACGTAGAAGTGGCCGTGGATCAGCATGTGGTGGAACGAGTTCGAGTCCTCGAAGCGAGCGACCCGCATGTACAGGTCGCCGACCTGCCGGTAGGACAGGTCCATGAACTCGAGGTGAGCCTTGGTCAGGTTGAGGTCGTACCGCGGCGCGTTCTCCTCCTCCAGGCGCGGCAGCAGGTCCTCGATCAGCCGCTGCGAGGTGAGCCGGACCTCCAGCTCGGTCTCCTCGGGGTCGTTCTTCGTCTTCTTGTACGGGCGGCGCAGGTACGCGCAGAGGATGTCGAGCACGGTCTGCGTGTACTCGGCCCTGGACTTCGCGAGGCCGGCGAGCGCGTGCATCGCGCCCACACGCACCTGTGCCGTCTCGTGCCCCAGCAGCTCCACAGCGCGCGCGAACCGTTCGTCGGCCACGCGGGACCTGTCGTGTTCGATGCGCTGGCTCTCGAGCTCCTGGCGGGCCTCCTCGACCTTGCGCCGCCGGTCGTTGAGCCACAACGCGTAGAGCGCGACGATCGCGCCGCCCGCGAGACCGCCGGTCTTGATCGCCTCGTGCTTCGGCGCACCGGGGTCCACGAGCAGCAGCACACCGCCGACCAGCGCAAACATGCCGATGGACGCGAGAATGGTCATCAGCAGCAAACTTCTTTGGCGGCGGTGCTTGCGCTCGCCCGTGCCCCACAGGAACCTCACGAGGTCGGCATTCTGCCAAGCGGCAGGGGCATGATGGGCTGGAACCGGTCCGAACGCGGGGGTGAGGTGAGCAGGTGGAGCGGCCCAACTGGGCGCCGGGGGACATCGACCTGGAACGACCGAGCGTCGCACGGATCTACGACTACTGGCTGGGCGGCGCGCACAACTTCGCCGCCGACCGCGCCGTCGGGCAGAAGGCACTCGAGTACATGCCGGAGCTGCGCGACGTCATCCTCAACCACCGCTCGTTCCTGCGCAGGGCCGTCCGGCACCTGCTCGAGCGGGGTGTCCGGCAGTTCCTCGACCTCGGCTCCGGCATCCCGACGGTCGGCAACGTGCACGAGATCGCCCAGGGCGCCGACCCGACCTCCAAGATCGTCTACGTCGATCTGGACGCGGTCGCCGTCGCGCACAGCCGGTCGCTGCTCAACGGCAACGAGCGGGTGAACGTGCTGCAGGCCGACGTGCGCGACCCCGCGGCGGTGCTCGCGTCGCCAGAGGTGAACGACCTGCTCGACTTCGACGAGCCGATCGCGGTGCTCATGATCGCGCTGATGCACTTCGTGTCGGACGACGAGAAGCCGGCGGCCATCATCGGCGGCTACCGCGACCGTCTCGCTCCCGAAAGCTTCCTCGCCGTCTCGCACGCCGGGTACGAGGCGGACGAGGAGACCGGGTCGTATCGCGCGGTGCGATCGATGTACGACCGCAGCGTCACGCCGATGACGTACCGTAACAAGGCCGAGTTCACCAGCCTGTTCGACGGGTTCGAGCTGGTCGAGCCGGGCGTGGTGCGCATGCCCGCTTGGCGGCCCGAGTCCCCTGACGATCTCGAGCCGTCGGGGAGGCCGTTTCCCGCCTTCGCCGCGGTAGGCCGGAAGGCGTAATGATGACTCCGCACGGCGACCGCCCGTATGCTGCGCGTTCGTGGCGTTAGGGCCGAGCAGATGACCGAACGGGTTGACCACCGGGTGCGTGACGACACCTCTCCTTTGGACCCGGCCGTTTTGGCCGGTGCCGAGTCGTTCGCGCGCAGCTGGGCCACGGCCGTGA
Organism: Lentzea indica; assembly: GCF_012184385.1. Lineage (GTDB taxonomy): Bacteria > Actinomycetota > Actinomycetes > Mycobacteriales > Pseudonocardiaceae > Lentzea > Lentzea indica. The sequence continues at coordinate 70,428 of NZ_VSRL01000006.1, read as the reverse complement.
TCGGGTCGAGCTACGTCCCGATGACCCGTGCCGAGGTCGCGCAGCACCTCCAGGACCTCACAGAGATGCTCGTCGAGGCGCTCTTCGCGAGCCCGTTCCGCACGGCACCCGGCTACGAGATCGGTTCTCGGCTGGTCGACGCGCACTTCACCGGCACGGACACGCTGGGCCGCACCATCCAGCTGCTCGGCGACGACCTGTTGGCCGAGCTGGGCGCGACCGGTGACGACCGCCTGCAGTCCCGGCTGGCCGCGCTTCAGGGCGCCCTGGCCGCCGGGTACGCCCGCGCGCTGCGGGAACGCACGCTCGCCGAGCAGGAGGCCATCAGGGCGGCCGTGCTGGACGCCCGCGACCAGGCCGAGTCGATGCTGCGGGCCTCGGAGGCCCGGTTCCGCGCGATGTTCACCGAGGCCGCGATCGGCATCGGCATCGCCGACATCGACGGCCGGATACTGGACGTCAACCAGGCCCTGCAGGACATGCTCGGGTTCAGCGTCGAGGAGATGCGCCAGTACAACGTGCGCGACCTCATGCACCCCGAGGACGCGGGCAGCGTGTGGCGGCTTTACGACCAGCTCATCGCGGGCGAGTGCGACCACTACCGGGCCGAGAAGCGGTTCCACCGCGCCGACGGCGAGCAGGTGTGGACGCACCTGACGCTGTCGCTGGTCCGCGACGACCACGGCGAGCCGCAGTACCAGGTCGCGATGATCGAGGACGTCACCGACCGCCACCTGCTGCAGAACAGGCTGCGCTACCAGGCGCTGCACGACCCGCTGACCGGGCTGCCGAACAGGGCGCTGTTCCTGGAACGGCTCGGGCGCGTGTTCAACAACAGGGCCAAGCACGTGCGAGCCGGCCTCTGCTACCTCGACCTGGACGGTTTCAAGGTCATCAACGACTCGCTGGGCCACGACACGGGTGATCAGCTGCTGGTCGAGGTCGGCCGCAGGCTCGACCACTCCGTGTCCGGCGAGGGCAAGCTGGTCGCGCGCATGGGCGGCGACGAGTTCGTGATCCTGGTCGAGGGCTCGACCGGTGAGCAGGACATCGTCGACGTGGCGGACCGGGTGCTGACCGAGCTGGAGGCGCCGATCCGCATCGCCGGCCACGAGCTGTCCGTGTCTGCGTCCATCGGCATCGTCGAGCGGCAGCTGTCCGGCACGACCTCAGCGGATCTCATGCGAGACGCGGACATCACGCTGTACTGGGCGAAGGCGGACGGCAAGGCGCGCTGGGCGTTGTACGACCCCGAGCGCAACGCCCGCGAGGTCGCCAGGTTCACGTTGTCCGCCACGATGCCGCGGGCACTGGAACGCGGCGAGTTCTACGTCGAGTACCAGCCGTTGGTGCGGCTGGAGGACTCCACGGTCACCGGCGTCGAGGCCCTGGTGCGCTGGCAGCACCCCGAGTTCGGGCGGCTCGCACCGGACAGGTTCATCGAGCTGGCCGAGGAGACCGGCCTCATCGTCCCGTTAGGACGGTGGGTGCTGCGCAAGGCCTGCGAGGAGGCGCGGCGCTGGCTGGTCGAGTTCGGTGACGCGGCGCCGTTCGTGTCGGTGAACCTGGCAGTACGGCAGTCCCGCGACCCTGAGCTGGTGCGTGACGTCAAGCGGATCCTCGACGAGTGCGCGCTGCCGCCGCACCACCTGCAGCTGGAGCTGACCGAGTCGGCGATCATGGGCACGGCGGACGAGCCGCTGGAGGCACTGCGGGCGTTGTGCGACATGGGTGTGCGCATCGCGATCGACGACTTCGGCACGGGCTACTCGAACCTCGCATACCTGAAGCACCTGCCCGTGCACGAGCTGAAGATCGCCGGCTCGTTCATGGAGGGCCTGCGGGCCGAGAACGAGGAAGACCCCGTCGACTCGCAGATCGTGGCGACGCTGGTGCAGCTCGCGCACGCGTTGTCGTTGGGCGTCACGGCCGAAGGCGTGGAGACGCCGGCTCAGGCCACTCGTCTGCTGCGGCTGGGCTGCGACACGGGCCAGGGCTGGTTCTTCGCCCGGCCCGGTCCACCGGAGAACATCGACAGCCTCCTGCGTGGTGATCTCTAGCTCGGGGAACACCGTGGGTCATGAAGTCATTGGCCCAGGTCGTGCTCCTGCTCGTGATGATGGCCCCGGTCGTCCGCGCAGCTGATGTCGTTCCACTGCCCGCTGACAAACAGGGCTTCGGCACGGCCAGGTCCGCGGCCAGTCCGGTGTGGTTCACGCTCGGCCACCAGGGCCTGTCCGAGATCTTCCACCCCGACCTGAGCACGCCCGCGACCCGTGAGACGCGGCTGCTGGTCGACGGCAAGCCCGGCCAGGCACGCACCGAGCCCGCCGACGACCGGTCGCTGACGTTCCGGCAGCGGTTGCGCGGCGACGGCTGGCAGGCCGAGATCACCTACGTCGCCGATCCGCAGCGAGCGGCCGTGCTCGCGGACGTCGCGGTCACGGCTCAGCGCCCGGTCCGGTTGTCGGTCGAGCACGTGCCGATGAAGGGCTCCAGCGAAGTGGTCAGCACGTTGCCCACTGAGCCGGTGCGGCACGCTCACGGCACGGTCGTGGTCGGGTTCGGTGAAGGCGTCGCCCAGGCCGCGCTGAACCGCGGGTTCGGTGCGGTGGCGCGGGAGTACGCGCGGGGCTGGCACGCGTACCTGGACGGGCTGCGGCGGCCGAAGGCGGCGGACCGGCGGCTCTACGACATGTCCGTGATGGTGCTGGCGGCGACCGAGGACAAGCGCAACCCCGGCGCGTTGATCGCGTCGCCGAGCTTCCCGTGGGCGTTCGGGTTCGACCGCGAGCTCGCGCCGGAACTCGGGCCGTACGCGCTGGTGTGGCCGCGCGATCTCTACCACGTGGCGACGGCCATGATCGCGGCCGGTGATCGTGGCATTGCCTTGCGCGCGTTGGACTTCATGCTTCGCAGGCAGCAGCAACCGGACGGCCACCTGCCGCAGAACACGCGCGTCGACGGCACGCCGTTCTGGAAGAGCATCCAACTGGACGAGACCGCGGCACCACTGCTGCTGGCCTGGCATCTGGATCGACGCGACCGGTCCACAATGGATTCTCTCCGCCGAGCCGCCGACTACTTGCTGAGCTACCCGAACTCGCCGTTCAGCGAGCAGGAGCGGTGGGAGAACCAGAGCGGCTACTCGCCCGCCACGATCGCCTCGGTCGTCGCAGGACTCGTGTGCTTCGCGCACCTGGTGCAGCGCAACGGGGAGAACGCCGATCGGTATCTCAAGGCCGCTGACGAGTGGCAGCGAAAGGTGGAGAACTGGACGGCGACGCGGACCGGGCCGTACGAGCCCAAGCCGTACTACCTGCGGCTCACCAAGGACGGCCGGCCCGACGCGGTAACCAGAGGTACAACCTGGGTGACAACAACCCCGCCGACATCGACCAGCGGGCCGTCGTGGACCCGAGCTTCCTGGAGCTGGTGCGGCTGGGCGTCAAGCGCGCCGACGACCCGGTCATCCGCAACACCGTGCGGGTCGTGGACCAGCAGCTGAAGGAACAGGGCTACTGGCACCGGTTCACCAACGACGGTTACGGCGAGACCGCGGACGGCAGGCCGTGGAACCTCAACTGGCCGACTCCGACGCGCACGTACGGACGGCTGTGGCCGTTGCTCAGCGGTGAGCGCGGTGAGTACGAGCTGCTCCTGGGAAAGCAATCCGCCGAACGGTTGCAGGAGATCGCGGCGACCGCCAACAGCGGTCTCATGCTGCCAGAACAGGTGTGGGGTGGCCGAGGAACCACCTCGGCCACCCCGCTCGCCTGGACGCACGCGCAGTACGTGCGGCTGGCGTGGTCGCTCGACCGGGGTGCGCCGGTCGAGCGGCCATCCGTTGTCGTGTCGCGTTATCTCAGCTGAAGGACTTCTTCGCGACGTTGTGGCCGGAGATCTCCACGACTGGCTGGGCGGAACCGAGCGACGAACTGCGGTACTCGGCCTTGAGCGTGAGGGTCTCGCCCGGCCACAGCGTCACGTAGTTGTCGCTCCACTGCGTCGGCAGCACCTCGGCACCGCCCTGACCCTTGCGCAGCGACGCCCGCACGAAGAAGGCAACGGTGTTGCCGGTGTTCTTCAGCGTCACGGTGGTCACCTGCTTGTCGTCGCCGACCGGCGCGGTCGACACGGTGGAGGACACCGTGCCGGGCTTCAGGGTGTTGAGGCCCTTCAGGTCGGCGTACCCGGACTGAGGCGTGTGGTACCAGGTCGAGCCGCCGTAGTTCAGCGTGTCGGCCTTGGTGGACAGCCAGTAGACGTTGCGGTCCACCACGTTGCCTGCCGCGTCTTTGAGCAGCAGGCGCACGAAGTACGTCGTGGAAAGTCCTGAAGGCTGCGGCAGCGAGCCCACCTTGGTGGGGCCGTTGGCCTTCGAGTTCACGTTGCGCGTCTCGTCGGCCTTCTGCGTGCCGTCCAGATTGAACAACGTGACCTGCAGCTTCAGACCGTTCGCGTCCTGCAGACCGGTGTTCATGACGGCCAGCGACTTGTCGTCGTAGGAGTACTGGGCGTGCAGCGGACGCAGACCGGTCTTGGCGCCGAAGTACGAACCCGCCGTGGCGAGGTAGTAGTCGTACAGGTGCCAGTAGAGGGTCGGCCACGCGTTGTTGAGCATCCAGTAGATGACACCTGTGGACGGGTTGCTGGCGTCGTTGAAGTTGTCGCCGAACGCCTCGAACTGCGAGCGGTTCGTCTCGTAGTTCGCGAGCTGCGCCTTGCGGACGAAGTCCTCGACGTTGGTCGGCTTGCCGTAGCGGTTGTCCAGCGCCGTGCCCCAGAAGGTGAGCTTGTTGAAGGTGCTCGACGGCGACAGGTGGTACTGCGTCGCGTTGTAGTTGGTCAGCTTGTCGATCTCGCCCTGGGACAGGAACTTCTTCAGCTCGTCCATCTCCGGGATGGTCGCGCCGGGGCCGATCTCGGACGCGAAGCCCGCCGCGCCGCCCTTCTGCTTGTTGAACCAGTAGACCGGTGGCTCCCACCAGTACGGGCCGTCCATCTTCATGCCGGGGTTGCCGAGCTGTGGCGAGCTGATGTTCTTCGCCGACGAGATGACCGGCAGGTTCCACTCCGCCCGCTTCAACGCGTCGAGGTAGATCTTCTCCAGGCCCGCGCCGGGCGCGTTGTCGGAGCCGATCATGAAGCCGATCATGCTCGGGTGGTTGCGGATGCGCTTGGCCTCGCTCTCCGCGGACTCACCGGCGACCCGGTTGTCCTCGGCGTCGAACGAGTCGTACTTCTCCCACTTCGAGCAGCACTCCCAGCCGGTGAGCAGCATGATGCCCCTGCGGTCGGCCAGGTCGTAGAGCTCGTCGTTCTCCGGCTTGCCCTCCAGCCGGATGGTGTTCATGCCCATCGCCTTGACGAGGTCGAGCTGGTCCTCGATGTAGCGGAGGTCGGTGCGCAGGAACAGGTCAGACGCCCAGCCGCCGCCGCGGACCAGGAACGGCTTGCCGTTGATGGTGAACTGACGGCCGCTGCCGCGGATGGACGACGTGACCTCGCGGACGCCGAAGGTCGTCTTCGCCGTGTCGGACTCGGTCGTACCGACGTTCGCGGCGAGCGTGGCCAGGTAGAGCGGCTGTGCGCCCATCTGGAACGGCCACCACACCTGCGGGTTCTGCAGGTCCTGGGTGAACGTGACGGTCTTGGTCTGGTTCGCGTTGAGCTGTACCTGTTGCTTGAACACCTGGCCGGCGACGGTGGCGGTGACCTCGGCGTTCACGGCCGAACCGGTGTTGTTGCGCGCGTCGACCTTCGTGGTGATCTTCGCGCTGCTCAGGCTTGGCAGCGGCAGGTCGGAGTCGACGCGCAGGTTGCGCAGCGAGACCGGGCCGCTCGGCTCGAACGTGACGTCGCGGAAGATGCCCTGGTTGCGGTCGGGAGGCAGCTGAGCCCAGTCGATGAAGTGGATCAGCAGGTCGTTCTGCGGGTCGGACGTCGAGGCCTTGATCGCCAGGGCGTTGTCCCCCTTGCGCAGCAACGAGGTCACGTTGAACTCGTGCGTCGGGTACGCGCCGACGACCTTGTCCGTCCCGGCGACCTTCTGACCGTTCAGCCAGATCTCGCCGCGCGAGATGATGCCGCCCTTGAGCTTGAGGAACGTGTTCACGCCCGGCTGCGGGTCCGCCTGGAACACCTTGCGATACCACCAGGCGACCTTGAAGTCGCTGGGGTTGGCCTTCTTGAGATTGTCCGAGTAGTTGACGTCCCCGTACTTGTTGTTGGCGATCAGGCCGGCCATCACGGTGGACCGCGCGGGCACGGTGAGCCAGCCGTTGTCCGAATAGGCCGGTCCGGAGATCACGTCACCGGACTGCGTGGCCTTGGCGCTGGTCTGCATCCGCCAGTCGGGGACGGTGGAGGTCGTTCCCGGGCTCGCGGCCACCTTGAGCGCCGCTCCCGTGCCGGGCACGGGTCCCGCGTTGGCTGAGGTGCCTGGCACGAGCAAAGCCAGGCCCACCGCGGCCACGACCAGTGTCGGTAGCGGTCGGTTGCGCAGCATGTCGCTCCTCGACGCATCGGGGCGGCGGCGCTTCGGGGTATCGTAAAGAAGGTTTCCTTTTTGTGGGGTCACCGGCAATGCGCCTTACGGGTGACACGGGACACGCCGTTCGCCACCCTCCGTGCGCGACGATCCGATACGTTGGCCGTCATGCGTCGACTTGCCGTCCCGTTCTTGCTGGCAGCCGTCCTGACCGGGTGTTCTTCGACGGAACCGGGATCACCCTCCGCGGGGAACCAGAACTCCCCGGCGCCGACGACCGGAACTTCGGCCGGTACCGCCCCCGTGAACAGGCCCAAGGCCGTCGACATGAAGACGCTCGACCCGTGCTCGCTGATCACGCCCGAGGTGAAGACCGCCCTCGGCATCCGGCTCGTGAATCCGCGCGAGCCGCTCGCGGAGTACGGCGAGGGCAGCAAGACGTGCAGCAACAACTACGAGGACCGCACCTACTCCTCGTCCATCTACACGCTCGTCAACGGCGGAGTTGACAGGCTCAAGAGGACGGTGGGTGAGGCCAAGCTCACCTCGCTCCAGATCGCCGGCTATCCCGGGTACCTCACCCAGCGGGAGGCGGTCGGCGGAGGCCCGGGTTGCGAGGTCTACCTCGACGCGAACGACGGGCAGTTGTTGCTGGTGAACGCCATTGCCGGGCTGGGCGGGGACAAGGCCACGATGGACGGAGCGTGCGAGAAGGCGAAGGCGCTCGCGAACGCCGTCGGAGCCGTGCTCGCGACCAAGTGACGTTTGAGTAGAACTACGTGCCTTGTACCGGGAACCGGTCACCCGCGTAATGCATCAGAGCTAAAGTCGTCCCAAATGCACACACGGCCCATCCTTGCGGGCCGTACTGAGGAGGGTGTGCCCGTGTATCTCGCGGATGGTGGAGGCAGCTCGTCGCCCCCGGAGTTCGGCCAGCGCAAGCTGAAGGTCGAACCACATGCGATTCCGCAGACGCGAGCGGCGTTCGAGCACGCGCTCGACGAGTTCGACGCGAAGATCACGCCGGTCGCGGACGACCTGCCCACGAGGCCCTGGGCGGGGGACCCGATCAGCAGTGAGACGTCGAAGGCGTTCAACGAGCAGACCTCCGGCAAGGCGCTGGCCGCGCTGAAGACCTACCGGCAGCAGCTCGTCGGCGTCATCGATCAGCTCAAGATGATCGAGGAGCAGTACCGCCAGACCGAGGGCGACAACGAGGCCATGTGGGGCAAGCACCTGCGGGACCGGGACTGAGAGGGGGACTGACCGATGACTGACCACCGCTTTCAGGGGTATGGCCACCCCGAGCTGTACAACATGATCAACTCCGGCCCTGGCGTCAGCGCCTCCATCCCGGTCGAGCGCAGCTGGAAGCAGATCGCCGCCACGCTCGCCCAGATCGACGGCGACCTGCACCAGTCGCTCGCCAAGATGGGCGCGGACTGGGAGTCCGACGCCGGCGCCGCCGCTCAGGGCGCGCTGTCGCCGCTGGCCGAGTGGGCCGGGTTCGCCGAGCAGGGCGCGACCACGATGGAGAGCTCCGCGCGCCTGCAGGGCGAGTACATCGCCGACGCGCGCAAGAAGATGCCCGAGGTCGTCCCGGTCACGACCGAGAAGCCGGGCTTCATGGACATCGCCGTCGGCGCGCTGACGGGTCCGGTCGGCATGGCGCACGTCGTGGGCCAGCAGGTGGACCACGAGCGGCAGGAAGCCGCCGCGGACAACGCCGCCGCCCAGGCCGTCAAGGTCATGGAGGACTACCAGTCCGACAGCCGCTGGAACAGCTCGACGCTCGGTGAGTTCCCGACGCCGCCGCAGGTCGTGATCGACACGCCTCCGCCTGGCGACACCGGCACCGGCAGCTCGCGCGCCGGCTACACCTCGACCGGCGTGCACTCGCCGTCCGGCAACACCGGCACGACCACGCCGTCGTGGACGCCGCCGCCGGCTCAGCCGCCCGTGTCCCAGACGTGGACGCCGCCCGGCGACACCACCAACACGTCGTGGGCGCAGCCTCCGTCGACGCCGCCGGGTCACACTCCGACGCCGCCGCCGACGAACTTCCCGCAGCCGACGCCTCAGCCCACCCCGACGCCCCACGCCTGGCGGACCGGTGTTCACCCGGCCGACCACGGGCGTGCCCGGTGGTGGCCGCGGTGGTCAGCTCGGTGGCGTTCGCGGTGGTCAGCTCGGTGGTGGCAAGGCGTTCGGCCCGATGTCCGGCTCGCTCGGCTCGTCCAGTCAGGGCACGATGAAGCCCGGCGGCATGCCCGGAATGGGTGCCGGCCCCGACGCGATGCGCGGCGGTGCCATGGGCTCCGGTGCGGGTGGCAAGGGTGGTGCGGCGGGTGCCGGCGCTGGTGCCGGTGGCGCGCACGGCCAGAAGGGCGAGGGCGAGGACGACATCGAGCACAAGGCTGCCGACTACCTGGTCGAGACCGACGACGTGTTCGGTGACGAACGCATGGTCGCGCCGCCGGTCATCGGCGGCTTCACCGAGTGAGCCTGTTCGGCGGCCCGGCGGAGAGGGAGCCGATCACTCTCTCCGCCGAGGAGTTCGACGTGGTGTGGGAGCGGATGAACGCCGGTCCCATGCCGCTCGTGCTCAAGGTTCCTTCGCCGGGTAAGACGCGTGACGAGCGCATCGCGCTCGAGAACCGCGTCTACCAGCAGCTGGACCACCGCCGCCTCGGCAACTCACGTGGGCTTTCGTCCGAACTGGACGGACTGCTGCGCATGTTCGTCAAGCCGGAGCGGGAGGCGGACGGCCGCCTCTGGATCGGCCACAGCCTGCGCGTTCTCGCCGTCGCGAACGGCGACTGGGGCGCGCTGGCGACGTTGCGGGACAACCAGCTGACGTTCCAGCCGTGGGCGGGCTCGGGGCTCGCCTCCGCGGTGCTGTCGGTGCTGCCCGCACACCCCGCCGGCACGGGTCTCTCGGTGACGCTGCCCAGCGAGGACATCGAGAAGGCGATCTCCCAGACCGACGGCTCGCCGAAGTCGATGGAGGCCGCGTTCAGGACCATCGGCCTGCGCGAGGACGACGCCAAGGCGCTGGTGAAGATGTTCACCGGGCTCGTGCACACCGGGAACTTCGGTGCAGCGGCCCGCGACAAGTACGGCAAACGCTGGCGTCCCGAGCGAGTGGTCGCGTTCTTCGACACTGAAGAAGGCCGCTACCTGCAGCAACGCCGTGCCTCGAACGGTCAGCCGCCGTGGAGCACGTTCACGCCGACCGACGCCCGCCGCATGATGCACCAGGTGGACGAGCTGATCTCCGAAGCGGTTCGTTCCGCGGGCGGCTGATGTCTGGTTTGATCTGACCACCGCCGCCGTGGCCAAGACCCCTTGGAGACGGCGAAATGAACATCGACAGACGGCGATTCCTGCTGGCTACAGGGGTCGCGCTGCTCGGAACGCCGGCGATGGCGGGGACTGCCTCGGCAGCGTCCTCCGCATCGCTGTGGCAGGAGTTCGTGGCGAACCCCTACAACCACCCGCAGATTCCGAACGTCGCCTACGCCGGTTACCGGACGGGCGAGCGACCTGCCCGCCGGCCCGTTCTGGCGAACGTGCTGTTCTTCGGCGCACGCCGGGACGGTTCCGCCGACGCTTCCGTCGCGATCAACAAGGCGATCGAGTTCGTCGGCAAGCTGGGCGGTGGCACGGTGTTCGTGCCTCCAGGCCGCTACCGGATCGACGACATCGTCCGCATCGGTTACGACAACGTGGTGCTGCGCGGCGCAGGCAGCGCGAAGACGACCTTCTACGCGACCCGTTCGCTGGAGGAGATCGTCGGCATCAACCGCAGCCGCTACGGCTCGGAGAACTCGGCGTGGAGCTGGTCCGGCGGCCTGGTGTGGGTGTGCCACCGCGACCGCTACCGGCCGTTGGTCGACGCGATCAAGGCTCGCAAGTGGCCTTTCGAGGGCTGGACCGGCAACGAGCTGGAGGCCGGTGAGACGCTGACGGCGGTTTCCGGCTCTGCGGCACGTGGTTCGTTCGTCATCACCGTCGAGAATGGACGGAGGTTGCGAGTCGGCCAGCGGGTGCTGCTGCGGCTTGACGACGACAACTACTCGCTGCCGAAGCACATGTGCGGCGACGTTCCCGGCACGGCCACGTACAGGTGGGACGACAAGGACAAGCTCCTGTCGTACTTCCCGTTCCTGTGGCCGGTGCGCGTGGAGTGGGTGCGCGGCAACAGGGTGAAGCTCGCGCAGCCGTTGCCGCTGGAGATCCGCCCGGAGTGGAAGCCGCGCCTGACCACGATGGCCCCGGTCGTCACCGGCGCGGGCGTCGAGGGCATCAAGATCGAGATGTTCAAGGTGCCCACCCCGAAACACCTGCAGGACAAGGGCTACAACGGCCTCGCGTTCCAGTGCGCCTGGGACTGCTGGGCAGACGACGTGCACGTCCAGGACGTCGACAACGGCTTCCTCCTGGTGTCCTCCAAGGGAGTCTCCTTGCTTAACACCCGTGTCTCCGGCCGTGGTCACCACCACGCGTACGCGACGCGCGAGCAGTCCCACGACAACCTGACCGACGGCTTCGTGATCGAGGCCCCGTCCGAACCCTCGCAGGCGGGCGCGGGCAACCACGGGCTGAACGTCGAAGGCTTGTCGTGCGGCAACGTCTGGACCCGCGGCCGCATGGACCACGACGTCTTCGACACCCACCGCGGCCTGCCGTTCGCCAACGTCCGCACCGAGATCACCATCAACAACGTCGGTGCCCACGGCGGCAGTGCCAACGCGGGCCCGTTGTACGGCGCCCGCTTCGCGCACTGGAACGTCACGGTCACGAACCAACGTGCCGGCAACGTCCGAATCGACCAGGTGGCTCCGTGCAGCGCCACCGTTGCCATTTCCGAGGTTCGCGACTTCGGCCAGATCGACAAGCCGGACTTCGCCGGTGCGTTGAACTCCCGGCTGGAGCTCTACGGCACGACCGACGTCACCCCTCGCAACCTCTACGACGCGCAACGGAAGCTGCGCCGCTCATGAGGTGGCGATCCGCACCTGCTGTTTGAGGTGCACGCAGAGGCCCGTACCCGGTCGGTCGGGGAGGTTCGCCTGCCGGCGTTCGTCCACGATCGACCAGGACGGGTCCGCGAGCTTCAGTTCGACACCCCACGCCAGGTTGTCCCTGATGAACTGCGGCACCTCGGCCCACGTCGACGCGGTGACGACGACGTGCTGCGCGTCGGGGCGGCCGTAGAGCGGGCCGTCCTCCAGGTGGAAACCGGTGGTGGAGCCGAAGGTTCTGATGATCGACTCCGTCAAGGTCCGCATCGCCGTGGTGCGGCCGGAGCCCGGTTTGCCGACGATCGCACCGTGCCCGCCCTGCGAGAAGTCGGCGCAGAACACCTCGACGCGGTGCTCGAACGGGCAGTCGCGCAGGCCGATCGGCATCACCGGGTGTTCCGTCGAGACGGCGCCGAACTGGTCGAGCGTCAGTGCGGACCACTCGTGCAGCGGCGGCGGCAACAGGTGGTCGTGAAGGGGTTCGACCTTCTGCATCGCGTGCGGCAGTGACCGCACCACCTCGTCGAGATCTGGTGGGAGAGCGAGATTTTCCACCGATCTGCTGATGCGCCGGGTCCAGCCTTCTCCTGCGAGTTCGAAGTGGTACGAGATGAAGGTGTTGAGGTCCTTCACGTCGTCGGCCGACGTGGCATCGGACAGCAGGAGGTGCTGGCCGTAGCTGCGTCCCGACCGCCCGAACGTGACCAGAACGTCGGCGAACTCCGGATGCGCTTCGAGCAGGCCTTGCACGCCGTCGATGCAGACGAGCACTTCCGGCAGCGGGTCGAGCGGGGCGCCGTCGTAGCGCGCCGTGCGGTAGTCCCAGGTCGTCCTGTAGTGGCCGGCCGCGAGCACGGTGGTGCGGCGTTCCTGCTCGCCCTTCAACGCTTCGACGATCCGGTCGGCGATCGCGGGTTCCAGGTCGCGGTAGTACCCGTGCACATGCGGTGCTTTGTCGAGCCCCGCGAACACGCCCGTGCCGTGGAAGTCGATGAGGACGAGCCGGAGGTCGTCCGGTGAGTGCCACAGCATCTGGCTGAGCAGCATCGCGCGCAGGAACTCGGCACGGCGGCCGATCGGCGCGACCACCTCGCCGTGCGGGCCCATTCCGTCCTGCAGGCTGCTCGACTTGATGTCGATCTCGATCGGCTGGCCGTGCTCGTCCGTGCCGAGAACGACCCGGTACTGGTCGTGGACCGGACGTATCCGCCACGTTTGCTGCCGGTCGAAACCGTCCGGAACTCCGTGCAGTTCGAAGAATCCGGGTACCGGTTCGGCCTGGTGCATCAGCTGTGGCAACGACCTCGCCATGTCGTCGAGGTTCGCAGGCACGGTGCAGTCGGGGACCTTGTGCGGTGCGACGTCGTGCGGGCTGTCGAGCAGCAGCTGCATCCCGGACTTGCCGACGTCCTGAGCGATGGCCGCCATGGTGGTGGCGAAGCCCGGTTCCGCGGCGAGGATCTCGTGGAAACCGTTGACGCAGATCAGGAGCTGCGGGAGGACCTGGTCGACGCCGCGGTGGTGGAAGATCGTCCAGGTGTTGCCGACGAGTTCGAGGCGGCGTTCCGACTCTGCCAGCAGCATCTCGGTGACCTGCTTGATCAGCGCGGGATCTGTTGCCACGTCTCGATAGTGCGTGTGCACGTGTGGTGCCGCGTCGAGTCCGGCGAACGTGTCCGTGTCGTGCGCGTCGATGAACACCGCCTGGAACATCTTGGGCGAGTGGGTGGTCATCAGTCCCAGCATCAGACTGCGGAAGGTTTCCGGTGTGGTCGCGTGAAGATGCGAACCTGCTTGATACCGCCCGTCGGGGAAGTGGGTGAGCTCGACGACGACAGGACCGCCCGTGTCGCCGGCACCGATCGGAACCTGCCGCCACTCGCCCTTCCATGCGTCGGCCTTGGTGAAGGCGCTCAGGCCGTGCAGGGCCAGGAAGTCCAGTCGTACCAACGATCGCAGGTGCTCCGGCACATCGTTCGGCACGCCGGCGGTGATGATCACCTGGACGTCGCGTGCCGTCGTGGCGATCCACCTGACCGAACTCGCCAGTCCGGGATCGCTTTCCACGCACAGCTTCCAGTCGTCGATCAGCAGCGTCGCGCCGGGCTCGCCGCCGCGTTCGAACCACGCCAGCAGGTTCTGGCAGCGGCGGTGATCGCCGGGGTCGAACGACACGGCGACCTGGCCGGTCGGCGCACCTCGTCCGATGCGGTAGATCTGCTGGTTCACGGGAGTGCGATCTGGACAGCGGTCTTGTCGCGCACGGAAAGCCCGATGCCGGGCAGGTGCGGCACGTGCGACGCGCTGCGGGCGTTGATCAGCGAGGTGTTCGGGTCGTCCAAGCGCAGCTCGATCCCGAACGCCAGGCTGTCCCTGATGAACGGCGGCACCTGATCCCACGTGCGTGCGGTGACGACGATGTGCCGTTGCGGGTCAAGGGGTTCGCCCGGTCCGTCGAGCAGCTGGTACGCGCTGAGATCGCCGAGGACGGTGGCCAGCGTGCGCAGGGTCGTGGACTTGCCGGTGCCGGGCGCGCCGACGATGGCGCCGTGACGCAGTTCGGTCGTGAAGTCCGGGACCAGGAGATCCCTGCGGTGTTCGTAGGGCTTGTCGACGACACCGAGCGCGCCGGGCGGGAGCATGTCCAGCGTCAGCAGTGTGCCGTCGTGGCCGAGCGGCGGAAGCATGATCTCGTGCGCGACTCCGCCGCCGGTGGCGTGCGGGAGGAGCTCCAGCATCTCGGCCAGGTCGTAGGTCGGCGTGGCGAGCGGCCATTCCGGCAACTCGTAAGGGGTTTGCGGAATGCCTCCCGAGTACAGGACGTGCATGCCCAGCACACGTCCCGCGCGCATCGCGGTCAGCAGATGCTGGCCGAACAGCGGCTCCCTGCTGAACAACGCTTCCGCGCCGTCCACGCAGATCATCAGGTCGGCGATCGGATCGAGAGGGGCGCCGTTGCGGACGGCCTCGCGGTAGTCGGCGAGGTTCCTGAACTTGCCGGCGTTGTGGACGATCTCCTGCCGTCTGCCAAGCTCGCCTGCCAGCGCATCCAGCAGCCGCAGGACGGTCGCGTCGTCCGCTGCCGGCGTCAGCGTGTGCGTGACCTGGGACGCGAAGGCCAGCGGGTCGAAGACACCGCTGCCGCTGCCGTCGATGAAGAGGTACTGCAGGTAGTCGGCCGAGTGCGTGGCCATGAGGCCCAGCAACGAACTCTGCAGCTGTTCCGGCGTGCCGCGGTGCACGGCGCCACCGATCTCCACCTGGACGTCGACCGGCCAGCCGCGCTCGTCGACGCCGACGGCCGCCTTCAGGTCGTCCCGTTGCCACATGTCGCCCAGATCGGCCTCGATGCCGTGCAGCCCGAGGAAGTCCGTCGGCTCGCCGTGGAAGTGCCGCCGCAGCCGGTCAGGCAGATCCGCCCACTTCCGCGCCGTGACAACGACCTGCACACCACGCGAGGGCCCGAACGCCGCGATCCACTCGACGGTCCTGTCAAGCTCAGGATCCTGCTCGAAGCACAACGCCCAGTCGTCGACCAGCAACACCGCACCGGACGGCGCACCGCGCTCGAACCAGTCCAGCAGGCTCCGGCAGCCCGGCTGGTCCGCGGGGTCGAAGGTGGCCGAGACGGGCAACGGGTCAGCACCCCGCCCGATCCGGTAGACGGCCATGTCGGGCGCGGCCGCGAGAGCCGCCGTCAGCCGCTCCCTGGTCGCCTGCCCTGGACCGACCACGGCGAAGTTCCTGATCACCGCCCCAGATATACCAACAGCGCCAGGAGCGCCGCTGCCCCTTCGCTAATGTGAGCCACGTGCCAGCCAAAGCCGTCGACCCCGCCGAGATGCGAGCCGCGGTGCAGGCCGTCCTCCCCTGGCTGCGAGGCGAGGCTGACCAGCCAGAACGCCCCGTGCTGGCCGCCGCCGTCCGCCTGAGCCTGCGCACCCTGGAACAGGTCGCGCCCGGCCGCAGCGTGGAGGTGCGCGTTCCCCCGTTCGCCGCGGTGCAGTGCGTCGAGGGCCCGCGCCACACCCGCGGCACGCCCCCGAACGTCGTGGAGACCGACCCCGCACGTGGCTGGAACTCGCCACCGGCGGCCTCGCCTGGGCCGACGCCCTGGACGGTGCTCGGGTCACCGCCTCCGGGACCCGAGCCGACCTCTCACACCTGCTGCCGGTCGTGAAGTTCTAGAAGATCCGGCCGATCGTGTTGTCGTAGGCCGACTTCGCGCCGTCCGCGATCGCCCCGCCCGCGTCCTTGGCCATCTCGACTCCGCCCTCGACGACGGCCTTGCCGCCCTCGTACACGTCGCGCCCCAGCTCGGCGGTCTTGCCGACGGTGTCGACGGTGGCGTCGAGTGCGTCGCTACCGACCTCCTTGGCCGTGTCCCAGGCGTGCCCGCCGGCCGCGCCCCAGTCGCCACGGCCGATGTCGCCGGCCACCTGCTTGCCGCCCTCGTAGACGTCGCCCGCCATGTCGACGCCCTCCTTGACGACGCCGCTGCCCCAGTCGAGCACCGGGCCGACCACGGGAAGGTCGGAGCCGGGCAGGTTCGGCGAGGTCGGGCGGTCGTACCACGGGTCGCTGCTGACCTCGCTGCCGCGACCGGTCGCGATCTTGCCGAGGTTGTCCAGCGACTCGCTGTTCTCGTCGTAGTAGGCGGAGTGCGCTTCCTTGATGCCCTTCGACTCGGTGGTGCCGAAGTGCGTGCCGCCGAACTCCTTGTCGTACGGGCCGGTGGACGAGCCGTCCTCGGTGAACCAGTTCGAGCTGGTGCCCTGCACGACCGGGTCGTGCTCGGTGCCACCGACGTAGACGTGGCCAGGTCCGGCGGAGAGCTGGTTGACGTTCGACGCGCCGACGCCAGGCGACCCGACGAACGCGATGTCGTCCGCCTTCAGGCCGTTCATGCCGGCGTGGCCGACGGTGGCACTGCCGTAGCTGTGGCCGATCACGGTCAGGTGCTGGCCCTCGGGTCCGGCGGCGCGGTAGCCGTCGACGTCCTTCACCAGGTTCTGGCCGCCCTCACGAGCCTGCGCGGGGTTGTCGACCTCGCCGGGGGACCAGCCGGGCGCGTCGTAGCCCAGCCACTGGATGGTGGCGTTGTCCTTGCCACCGCCCATTTCCTCGCGGAGGTTGATCGCCTGGCCATAGCTGAAAGCGCCCACGTCCGACCCGGTGCCCGGTACGCACACCGCGAGGTTCTTCGCGGTGTCCGGGTTTCCGAACGCAAGGGCGATCTGCGCGTCCCCACGCGGTCCGGTCGGGTCCCACGCCATCACGCGGGAGGGCTCGCCGAACTTCGCTTGTGACTCCTGGTCGGCCTTTTTCAGGCTGTTGCCGGCCTTCTCGCAGTTCTCCTTGACGTTCGTGGCGGCCAGCCGCTCGTCCAGCAGCTTCGCCAGCTCGGGGTCGTTGCTGTTGCGCAGTTGGGCTTCGTTGTTCGGGTCCAGCCCGAGCTGTGCGGCCCGCTCGTTGATCGCCTTCGTGGACTGGTCGATCGTGGCGTTCGCCTTGCCGAGGTCGTCCTTGATGCGGGCCCGGTTGGCCTTGTCGAGCACGTCCGACGGCAGTCCGCGCAGCTTGCCCAGCTCCTGGAACCGGTCGCGCAGCAACGCCTGCTGCTGTTCGGGCGTCAGCGACTTCCACCACTCGGCAACGGCCTTCGGGTCGGTGTTGGGCCCCGGCACCTGCGGTCCGGTGGCTCCACCCTGTGCGGCGCGGCCCCAGCCGCAGTCGGTGCGCGCGGACTCCTCGAAGCCGGGCGGGATCTTGGTGAGTGCGCCCGCGTAGGACCGGAGCACGTTCTCGTAGCCGGACTTGACCTTGCCGAGCGAGTCGTTGACCTGGTTGGCGAGTGTGCGGGTCTGCTCTTCGTCCAGGCCAGGCGGACGGCTGCGCCACACGCTGATCGCCTGGTCGGCGGCGGTGCGCATCTGGCCATAGGCCTTGGACGCGGCCTGGACGATCTCGGCACCCGCACCGAGCCGTTCACCGGCGGCCTTGGCGGCGGTGGCGGAGAGTTCGGCACGTGCAGTGAACTTCGTCGCCGTTGCGCCGGTCCAGTTGCTGACCGCGGTCTTGCCGCCATTGGCGACCGACTCGCCTGCCCTGCCGACCGCGCTGATCGCGCCGGTGATCGGGTCTGCGGCCGCGGCGATCCGACCGGCGTCGCCCGCCGCGAGCTTGCCGTACAGGCTCTCCGGGTCGGTGTAGCTCACTTGCCGCCCCCAAGTCCCTGCATGAGCTTCGTCAGCGCCGCCGCGTGATCGTCCTCCGTGCGCTGGTAGGCGTCGGCGTTCGACACCAGGCCCTCAGCCGCGTCGGTGATCCACGCGGAACCACGCTGGAGGTCTTGCGCGTGCGTGCCGACGAACTTCGACAGCGCGTCGGCGAACTCGGCGGCCGCGTCGACCTCGCCGAGCGCACCGGCGTCGAGCTTGAGCATCGAGATCATCTCCGCCGCCTCGCGCACCGCGTCGGAGCCGTTGCCGAACTCCTTGGACGCGTTGCGCAGCAGCTCGGGCTCAACGCCGAACATCGCCACCCCCACAGTTGGTCCTTGATCCTGCGACGCAGTCACATCATGGACGGTTCCACCCGCATGTGTGATCCGTTTCGGGCACGATGTCGCGCATGGTGCAGACAGGATGGACGGCGCAGCGCTGGACCGAGGTGTTCGCGGAGCAGGCCGACATGTTCCGCAAGGCGGTCGGCGACGCCGACCTCGCCACGGACGTGTCGACCCGTGTGGGCTGGACGTTGCAGGACCTCGTGGTGCATGTCGCCCGGTTCCTGGAGACCGCCACCGGCTACCTGCGCACCGGGAGCCGCGTTCAGCTCGGCCCGCCGCCCGTGCCCGGCAGCCTGACCCCGCTGGAGTACCTCGATCTCCAGCTCACCGCGGCGAACGAGATCCTGCCCGCCGTTCCTGGCAACCGGCCTGTGTGGACGTTCTCGCCTGCTGCTCCGGACCTGGCGTGGGTGTGGCACCGGCGGATCGCGCACGAGATGACGTTGCGCCGCTTCGACGTGCAGGCGACGCTGCGCCAGCTCGTCCCGACCAGCGCCGATCTCGCGGCCGACGGCATCGACGAGGTGCTCACCACGATCGTCGCCGCGAAGCTCGACAGTGACGTGCCCAACACAGCCTCGGGCGTTGCCGTGGTGCGGCCGGCCGATGTGCCCGAGTCGTGGCACGTCGCCTTCAGTCCTGGTGAGGTGCCCGAGGTGCGCGCGGCGGCACCCGGCGAGGAGGGCGACGCCTCCGTCAGCGGCGAGGCCGAGTTGCTCTATTACTGGCTGTGGAACCGGATGACGATCAACACCGCGTCCGGTGACCCCCAGCTGCTGCAGGTGCTCCAGGTTGGAAAGGGCCACTGATGCGCAAGATCGCTGCTGCCCTGCTCGGCTGCCTCGTGCTGGCCGGTTGTGCCTCCGACTGGCAGGGCGAGGTGCGGCTCAAGGTCACCAAGATCTACGACCAGCAGACCCTTCCAGGCGACCCCGTGGAAAAGACAGCGTCGCTCCACCTGGTCGGTTCGATGCCCAAGGACGCACCGGACAACGTGAACTTCAGCGGCACTGGGGTCGAGTTGAAGGAAATCGAGGGCGAGGTCAAGGTCGGCGACGAGGTCATCTGCACCGCGAAGCAGCACCAGCCGGCCGGCATCCAGACCAACATGATCGAGACCGAGCTGAGCGGGTGCAAGAAGGCTTGATGCGCAAGATCGCTTGCGCCTCGTGGACATTGCCGCAATCGATGGCGAAACAGCGCACGATCGGGGCACTTCAGACCAACTCGATCACCACCGAGGTGTTTCAGTGCCGGAAGGCATGAGTTTCGTCACCTCACCAGGGGTTCGGAGGGGGTGGTTGGCCCCTTGCTCCACTTACACTCGGGAAGTAGCCAGCCCCGTCGTGAGGGAGCCAACTCGGTGGTCGCCGACCCGTCCCAGCCCGAACAGGAACCCCGTGAGGAGTGCGGCGTCTTCGGCGTCTGGGCTCCCGGTGAGGACGTCTCGAAGCTGACCTACTACGGGCTCTACGCCCTGCAGCACCGCGGCCAGGAGGCGGCGGGCATCTCGGTCGGGGACGGGGCGCAGGTCGTCGTCTTCAAGGACCTGGGGCTCGTCAGCCAGGTCTTCGACGAGCAGGTGCTCCAGAGCTTGAAGGGCCACGTGGCCGTCGGGCATTGCCGTTACTCCACCACCGGGTCCACGACCTGGGAGAACGCGCAGCCGACGTTCCGGACCACGGCCGCAGGATCGGGCCTGAGCCTCGGCCACAACGGCAACCTGGTGAACACCGCCGAGCTGCTGGAGAAGGCCAAGGCGCTCGGCATCGTCGAGCGCAACGGCGCCACCACCGACTCGGACATCCTCTGCGGTCTGCTCGCGCACGCGGCGGCCGACAAGGGCATCGAGCAGGCCGCGCTGGAGCTCCTGCCCACGGTCAAGGGCGCCTACTGCCTGACGTTCTCCGACGAGTCCACGCTCTACGCGGCGCGTGACCCGCACGGTGTCAGGCCGCTGGTGCTCGGCCGGTTGGAGCGCGGCTGGGTCGTGGCGAGCGAGACCGCGGCGCTGGACATCGTGGGCGCGAGCTTCGTGCGCGAGGTCGAGCCGGGTGAGCTGATCGCCATCGACGCGACGGGCTGCGGTCGAGCCGCTTCGCGACCCCCGAGCCCAAGGGCTGCATCTTCGAGTACGTCTACCTGGCGCGACCGGACACCACGATCTCCGGGCGTGGCGTGCACGCCACCCGCGTCGAGATCGGCCGCCGGCTCGCCAAGGAACACCCGGTCGAGGCCGACCTGGTGATCCCCGTGCCGGAGTCCGGCACGCCGGCCGCGATCGGGTACGCGCAGGCCAGCGGCATCCCGTACGGGTCGGGCCTGGTCAAGAACGCCTACGTCGGCCGGACGTTCATCCAGCCGTCGCAGACCATCCGCCAGCTCGGCATCCGGCTGAAGCTCAACCCGTTGCGCGACGTCATCCGCGGCAAGCGGCTGGTCGTCGTCGACGACTCGATCGTGCGCGGCAACACCCAGCGCGCGCTCGTGCG
Source organism: Lentzea indica (assembly GCF_012184385.1). Lineage (GTDB taxonomy): Bacteria > Actinomycetota > Actinomycetes > Mycobacteriales > Pseudonocardiaceae > Lentzea > Lentzea indica. The sequence goes on along the minus strand of NZ_VSRL01000006.1, from coordinate 49,845 downwards.
CATGCTGCGCGAGGCCGGTGCGCTCGAGGTGCACGTGCGGATCGCGTCGCCGCCGGTGAAGTGGCCGTGCTTCTACGGCATCGACTTCGCCTCGCGCGCGGAGCTCATCGCGAACGGACTGGACGACGACGGCATCCGTCGTTCGGTCGGCGCCGACTCGCTGGGGTACGTGTCGCTCGAGCAGCTCGTCGCGGCCACCGAGCAGCCCAAGACTCGGCTGTGCTCTGCGTGCTTCGACGGCGAGTACCCGATCGAACTGCCGCCGGACGCGCTCATCGGCAAACACCTGCTCGAGGGCCTCAAGGGCGTGTCGGGCTCGGCCGCTCCCGTTCTGGCGAACGGATATGGTGCCGAGGACGCGCTCCGACGTCCTTAGTCTTGGGTACGTCCCTGAGCTTGAAGAACCAAGTGGAAGAAGTTGACGTGACCGACAGCGCCAAGGCCACCTACGCCGCCGCCGGAGTCAGTATCGCCGCAGGTGACGAGGCGGTGGAGAAGCTCAAGCCGTGGGCGGCCAAGGCGCATCGTCCTGAGGTGCTCGGCGGGATCGGTGGCTTCGCCGGCCTGTTCCAGCTCAAGCTCGACCGCTGGAAGGAGCCGATCCTCGCGTCGTCCACGGACGGTGTCGGAACCAAGATCGCGGTGGCGCAGGCGCTCGACAAGCACGACACGGTCGGCATCGACCTGGTCGCCATGATCGTGGACGACCTGGTCGTGTGCGGTGCGGAGCCGCTGTTCGTGCAGGACTACATCGCGGTCGGCAAGGTCGTCCCCGACAAGATCGCGGCGCTCGTCAAGGGCATCGCCGAGGGCTGTGTCCAGGCCGGTTGCGCGCTGCTCGGCGGCGAGACGGCCGAGCACCCCGGCCTGATGGGCGACGACGACTACGACATCTCCGGCACCGGTGTCGGCGTGGTCGAGCAGTCCAAGCTGCTCGGCCCGGACAGGGTCCGCGACGGCGACGTCGTGATCGCGATGGGCTCGTCCGGCCTGCACTCCAACGGTTACTCGCTCGCGAGGCACGTGCTGCTGGAGATCGCGCGCATGCCGCTCGAGGGCCACGTCGAGGAGTTCGGCCGCACCCTCGGCGAGGAGCTGCTGGAGCCGACCAAGATCTACGCCAAGGACTGTCTCGCGCTGATCGCCGAGACCGAGGTTCGCGGGTTCTCGCACGTCACCGGTGGTGGCCTGGCCGCGAACCTGGCCCGCGTCCTGCCGGAGGGCCTGCACGCCAAGCTCGACCGCGGCACCTGGACGCCCGCGCCGGTCTTCCAGCTCATCGCCCAGCGCGGCCGCGTCGAACGCGACGAGATGGAGAAGGCGTTCAACATGGGCGTCGGCATGGTCGCCGTCGTCGCACCGGAGGACGTCGACCGCGCGCTGGCCGTGCTCACCGCCCGCCACGTCCCGGCGTGGGTGCTCGGCGAGATCACCAAGTCCGAGACGGGCGGCGCCGCGCTCGTCGGTGACCACCCCCGTTTCTGAAATCTGAGGCAACCTCCCCCGGTCGTCGTCGCGTACTAAGCGACGACCGAGGAGGGGGCACTTGGACCGCGACCGCGAGTTCGGGGAGTTCGTCGACGCACGCGCTCTCGTCATGCGCCGCACGGCGTTTCTGCTGTGCGGCGACTGGCATCGTGCCGAGGACATCGTCCAGACCGCGTTGATCAAGCTCTACGTGGCCTGGGCGCGGGTGCGCAAGGACAGCGTCGACGCCTACGCGCGCAAAGTGCTGGTGCGCACCGCCATCGACGAGGGTCGCCGCGGGTTCTTCCAGCGTGAACGGTCCGTTGACGCCGTGCCCGAACACCCGGTGACCGACGACTCGGCGGACTTCGACCTGCGGCTGGCGCTCGACGCCCTGCCGCCGGGGCAACGCGCCGTCGTCGTGCTGCGGTACTGGGAGGACCTGAGCATCACGGAGACCGCCCGCATCCTCGGCAGGACGGAGGGCACGGTGAAGAGTCAGGCCGCCAAGGGCCTCGCCGCGTTGCGTGACCTGCTGGAGGACGAGCCGGAGCTGCGGATCTACCGCTCCGAGGTCATCCGCAATGGCAAGACGAAGCTCGCCCGCAGGCGGGCGACCATCGCGACGGCGATGGCCTTCGTGGTGATGGCGGGACTGGGCACGGTCGGACATCTGGCACTGCCGCGGCAGTTGTCCGGGGCGACCTCGACTTCCGGGGAAGTGGTCGTCGACCGCAACGACCAGCTCACCGCGATCCTGCGCGACGCCAACGTGATCCCTGCCGGAGTCACCACGCAGGGCGCCCAGGGAGTCCCGGCGGGTGCGCTGCAGTTCTTCGACCTCGGATACAGCCGTCGTGCCGTGGCACTGCTGAAGGACGCCCAGGGCACCGGTGCGGTGACGATCGAGCTCCACCGCGGCAACGCCGGCGAAGACCTCAGCACGTGCTTTGAGCCCGAGGTCGCGCCGTGCGAGCTTCGCGAGGTCGACGGCATCAAGATCCGGTCCAGCATCGCGGGCAGGCAGGACAGCGTCCACATCTACCAAGTGGAGGCGCTTCGACCAGACGGTACGTACGTCAAGGTCAGCAGCGTCAACGTGGGAGAGTTCCGCACCAACGTGGTCGGCATGCCGAAACTGGATGGCCCGAAGACCCGGCCGACGCCGGTGCTCGACCGCGAGACGCTGATAAAGATCGCGACTTTGCCGGGGCTGACCTATTAGCCTTTGAGGCATGAACGACGTGACCGTGACGAGGACGCTGGTGGTGCCGGCGTCCGAGCTGCGCGAACGTTTTTCCAGGTCAGGTGGGCCGGGCGGGCAGGGAGTGAACACGGCGGACAGCCGCGTGGAGCTTTCGTTCGACCTGGCTGCCTCGCCGTCGATCCCCGAGCACCTCAAGCGCCGGATGCTCGACCGCCTGGAGGGCAGGCTGGTCGAGGGCGTGCTCACGATCGCCGCGTCCGAGCACCGCGCACAGCTGCAGAACCGCGCCGCCGCACGGGAACGCCTCGCCGCGATCCTCCGCGCGGCCGCCGCCCCGCCTCCTCCGATGCGCAGGCCGACCAAGCCCACGAAGGGCTCGCAGGAACGCCGCATCGCGTCCAAGAAGCGCCGCGCGGACACCAAGCGCGGCCGCGGTCGCTCAGGCTCCTGGGACTAGCGCGTAGATCCGTTCCGGCCGACCGGTTCCGCCATAACGCAACCGCACCTCGGCCCGTCCCGTAGAAACGAAGTGCTCCAGGTACCGTCGCGCACTCACCCGTGCGACGCCCGTCGACGACGCGCACTCCGACGCCGACAGCCCTTCCGGACGTGACCGCAGCGCGTTCTCCACGAGCCGCGCTGTCTCCGGCGTCAAACCCTTGGGCAGCAACGGTTTTGAGGTCGGCCTCGCGCCGAACACCTGATCCACGTCCGCCTGCCCCGCCGACCCGAGCCGGTGCAGCTTCTCCCGCAACGACGCGAAGTGCGCGAGCTGGTCACGCAGTGCGGAGTAGTCGAACGGCTTGATCAGGTAGTGCAGCACGCCACCGCGCATCGCACTGCGCACCGTCTCGACGTCGGTCGCAGCAGTGATCACGATGACGTCCACGTCCTCGTTGGCGCGCAACGACTTCAGCACTTCGATCCCGCTCTGGTCGGGCAGGTAGATGTCGAGCAGCACCAGGTCCGGCTTGAGCGAAGCCACGAGCCGCAACGCGTCTCCGCCCGTGTGCGCGACCCCGACGACCTCGAAACCCTCTGTGCGCGCGACATATCCGCTGTGCACCTTGGCCACCATGAAGTCGTCGTCGACGACGAGCACGCGGATCACCAGGGCAGCCTTGCGGTGAAGACCGAACCCGACACGCTCACCGAACCTCCGCGCCGCAGGCACGCCCGCCTGATCAAGGCGAGCCCGATGCCGCGTTCACCGTGCGATGCGGCCTTGGTCGTGAACCCGTGCCGGAACACCTCTTCCGCGAGTTCCGGCGCCACACCGGGACCGGAGTCGCGCACCACGACCTGGACCTCGTCGTCCAACTGCATCACACCCACCTCGATCCACCTACCGGCTCCGTTGCCGCTGAGCGAGCTCAGTGCATCCAACGCGTTGTCGACGAGATTTCCCAGCACCATCACCAAATCCGCCGACAGAGCTTCGTCAACGCGTCCCAGCACGCTGTCGGGTCCCATCCGCAGCTCCGTGCCGCGTTCGGCCGCCAGCGACGCCTTGGCGATCAGCAACGCGGCCACGGCGGGGTCGCCGATCGACGAGCTGACCTCGGCCCGCCACTGGTCCTGCGCCGAGCTGATCTGGTGAATGTAGTTGGTGACCTCGTCGTACTCCTTCAGCGCGATCAGCCCGGCGATCGTGTGCAGCCGGTTCGCGAACTCGTGCGCCTGGGCCCGCAACGTGTCCGTCGCGTGCTGCGACGCGTCGAGTTCGTGTTGCAGCGCAAGGAGTTCAGTCCGATCTCGCAACGTCACGACCGCTCCGGCGCCGCCCTCGATCGGCATGCGGTTCAACGTCAGCACGACGCCCTGCCGCAGCACCAGCTGGTCGACGCCGGTCGCGCGGCCGGTCAGCACGTCCCGCAACCGGTCGTTGAGCTCCAGCTCCTCGACCGAGCGGCCGACCGCGTCCTCCGGCAACGCCAGCAGGTCGCTCGCGTGGTCGTTGACCAGCGTGATCCGGTTCTGCCCGTCGAGGCCGACGACGCCCTCCCTGATGCCGTGCAGCAACGCCTCGCGGTTCTCGACCAGCGCGGTGATCTCGTGCGGCTCCAGCCCGAGCGTCTGGTTCTTCACGCGGCGGGCCAGCAGCAACGACCCGGTGACGCCGATGAGCAGGGCGATCGCCAGGTAGCGCAGCACGTCGACGGGCTGGGCCAGCGCACCGGCGAAGATCCCCGGGTTCTCCGCGCCCGCGATCACCATCCCGTTGACGCGGCGGCTGACCGGGTCGAACACCGGCACGTGCGCCTCGATCGAGTCGCCGACCGTGCCCGTCCAGGACCTGCCCTCCAGCGAGGTGGTCCTGGTGTCCAGAGTGGACCCGATCTGGGACGGGTCCGGCGAGGCGATCACGAGCCTGCGGTCGTTGAGGATCAGCACGTAGGAGGCACCGGACAGGCTGCGTGCCGTCTCCGCTGGCGCGGACAGCAGGCGCCAGTTGCCCATCTCCTCCTGGACCAGCGAGTTCGCGGCCACCGTCTCCGCGACCGACAGCATCCGGCGTTCCTCGTTGGAGCGAAAGTTGCTGCCCGTCTGGACGACTGTCAGCGCGCCGACCGCGCACAGTAGCAAGGTGACGACTACGAGTTGCCACGCGAGAAGTTGGCTGGCCAGGGAACGGCGGCGGCGCATGAAACCTCCCGTGACCAGAAAGACCGAAAGAAACCTTAGAAGCGCAAGAGCGACATCAAGGTTTACACCAGAGCAACATGTCCAACCACGCGGATGAGAGGCGGGGATCACAGTGTCGGTGAAGGTGTGGGTGGCGGTGGCGACGGCGTTGCTCGCCGTCCTGCTGGTGCCACCGCTGCTGACGCCGGGTGCGGACAGCGGCGAGGGCAGCCAGGTGCGGGCGCTGCGCGTGCTGGTGCCGAACTCGCCAGGCGGTGGGTACGACATCACCGCTCGCACGGCGGCCAAGGCCATGGAGGACGCTGACCTGCTGCGCAACGCCGAGGTGTTCAACCTCCCCGGCGCCGGCGGCACGGTCGGGCTCGGGCGCACGGTCGGTGAGCGCGGCAACGGAAAGCTGATCATGTCGATGGGCCTGGGCGTCGTGGGCGCGGTGTACACGAACAAGTCGCCGAACTCGCTGCTCGACACCACCCCGATCGCGAAGCTGATCGAGGAACCGGACATCGTCGTGGTCGCGAAGGACTCGCCGTACACGTCGATGCAACAACTCGTTGACGCGTGGAAGGCCAACCCCGGCACCGTGACCGTCGGCGGCGGTTCGGCACCGGGCGGACCTGACCACCTGGCGCCGATGCTGATCGCCAAGGCCGTGGGACTGCAGCCGAAGAGCGTCAACTACATCCCGTTCGACGGCGGTGGCGAGCTGCTGGCCTCGGTGCTCGGCGGCAAGGTCGCGTTCGGTGTCTCCGGTGTCGGCGAGTACCGCGACCAGATCCAGGCCGGCACGTTGCGGGTGCTCGCGGTGACGAGCAAGGACCGCATCCAGGGCATCGACGCGCCGACGCTCAAGCAGGCCGGTGTGGACGTCGAGTTCACCAACTGGCGCGGCATCGTCGCGCCGCCGGGCATCACGCAGACCGACCGCGACAAACTGGTCGACCTGTTCGCGCGGCTCCAGAAGACGCCGCAGTGGGCGGAAGCGTTGCAGCGCAACGGCTGGACGGACGCCTTCGCACCGGGAGACCAGTTCAGGACCTTCCTGGAAAACGAGAACAAGCGGGTGGCAACGGTGCTCAAGGACTTGGGGCTGGCATGACAGCGACGAAAGCGTGGTTGCGAGAACGCTCTGAGCTGGGCATCTGCGCCCTGCTGGTCGTGCTCGGCGTGCTGGTGCTGACCGACGCGCTGCGCATCCCCACGGACTTCGCCCAGCGCGGCCCTGTCGGCCCGAAGGCGGTGCCGGTCCTGGTCGGCTCACTGCTGCTGGTCGTCGCCGTGATGCTGGCCCGTGACGTGTTGCGCGGCGGCCGTGGTGAGGCGGAGGGCGGCGAGGACGTCGACCTGTCCGCACCCGCCGACTGGCGCACGGTTCTCCTGCTGTGCGGTGCCTTCCTCGCGAACGCCGCGCTGATCGGCGTGGTCGGGTTCCCGATCTCCGGCGCGATCCTGTTCTGGGGCGCGGCTTACGCGCTCGGCAGCAGGGCCTACGTCCGCGACCCGTTGATCGCGGCCGGCCTGTCGATCCTGACGTTCGTGGTGTTCAACAACCTGCTCGGCGTCCCGCTCCCCGGTGGCCCGTTGATGGAGGTGTTCTAGGTGGAACAACTGCTCGACGGCTTCGCGACCGCGCTGACGCCGACACACCTGTTGTTCGCCGCGATCGGCGTGCTGCTCGGCACCGCGATCGGCGTCCTGCCGGGCATCGGTCCGGCGATGGCGGTGGCGCTGCTGCTGCCCGTCACCTACGGCATGGAGCCCACCGGCGCGTTCATCATGTTCGCCGGCATCTACTACGGCGGCATGTTCGGCGGCTCGACCACGTCGATCCTGCTGAACACACCGGGTGAGAGCGCGGCTGTCGTCACAGCGTTCGAAGGCAATCCCATGGCCCGCAAGGGACGTGGGTCGCAAGCGCTTGCCGCCGCTGCCATCGGCCACTTCACCGGCGGCATCATCGGCACGATCCTGATCGTCCTGCTGGCTCCGTTCGTGGCCAAGCACGCCATCGACATCGGCGCGCCGGACCTGTTCGCGATCATGGTGCTGGCGTTCATCGCCGTGACCTCGGTGCTGGGTGCCTCGCGAATCCGCGGCGTGGCTTCGTTGCTCATCGGCCTGACGCTGGGTCTGGTCGGCCTCGACGAGATGACCGGCCAGCAGCGCCTGACGTTCGGCTCGCTGCACCTGGCAGACGGCATCGACGTCGTCGTGGTCGCGGTGGCGTTGTTCGCGGTCGGCGAGGCGCTGTGGGTCGCGGCCCACCTGCGCCGCAAGCCGTTCGAACCGATCCCGGTCGGTCGTCCGTGGCTGTCGCGCGGGGACCTGAAGCGCACCTGGAAGCCGTGGCTGCGCGGCCCGGTGATCGGCTTCCCGTTCGGCGCGATCCCCGCCGGTGGCGCGGAGATCCCGACGTTCCTGTCGTACGTGACGGAGAAGCGGCTCTCCAAGCACAAGGACGAGTTCGGCAAGGGCGCGATCGAGGGTGTCGCGGGTCCGGAGTCCACGGCGTCCGCGTCCGCCGCCGGCACGCTGGTCACGATGCTGACGCTGGGCCTGCCGACGACGGCGACCGCCGCGGTGATGCTCGCGGCGTTCCAGACGTACGGCATCCAGCCGGGTCCGCTGCTGTTCCAGCGGGAATCCGGCCTGGTCTGGGCGTTGATCGCGTCGTTGTTCATCGGCCTGACGTTGCTGCTGGTGCTCAACCTGCCGTTGGCACCGCTGTGGGCGAAGCTGCTGCGCATCCCGCGGCCGTACCTCTACGCGGGCATCCTGTTCTTCGCCTCGGTCGGTGCCTACGCGGTGAACGCGGACGTCTTCGACCTGATGCTGATGTTCGTGATCGGCCTGCTGGGCTTCGGGATGCGCCGCTACGGCCTGCCGGTGCTGCCCGCGATCATCGGCGTGATCCTCGGCCCGGCCGCGGAACAGCAGATGCGCCGCTCGTTGCAGCTCTCAGACGGCTCGTTGATCGGCCTGGTCAACAGCCCGATGGCGATCATCGTCTACGTCGTCGTGCTGGTGATCGTGTTCTTCCCGCTGATCAAACGCCTTCTGCCCAAGCCAACCCCTCCTGCCGCTCCGGCGGTGGAACGCGAGAAGGTCGACGCCTGATCGCATGAGAAAGCCCCCGCTCTCCCGGCGGGGGCTTTCTCGTCCTCCGTGCCGCGCAACGTCACCCACAGCTCCATCACGCGGGCCACGTGCGACTCAGGCAGTCCGCAGATCTTCACGAACGCCCGCACCTGCTCGGGCTTCGTCGGCAGCTTGCCGCGCTTGAGCAGCGAGTAGACCTGGCTGCGCGGCAGCACCCGGCCCGCCCGGCGGGAGATCTCCGGCAGGGTCAGCCCGGACCGCAGGTGGATCGTCCGCAACAGCGCGATGAACTCGGTCGCGGTCGTGGCCCGCAGCTCGGCGGGTGACGTCGTGATCAACGGCGGTGCGGACTCCGGATTCAGGCGTTCGAGCGGATCACCGTGGGGCTGGGTCATCGCTCGCTGTCCTGCCAGATCACCGGCGGGTCGGACGGCGGCAGCACGCCGAACCTGGCGCTGAACGGCCGGATGCTGATCAGGCGGCTCCTGCTCAGCGTGATGGTCACCGCCATCACGGCACTCGCGGTCGACACGGCGACGACGGGTGAGTGGCCCTGGGTGAGCATCCAGCCGGTGAAGGCGAACGCCGTCACGACCAGCAGGACGGTGCTGGTGGCGGAAGCGGAACAGCGCCTGCGTGAGTGCGGTGCCCCGCTGTAGGGGGTGGTCATGCGAACTCCTGATCAGAAGAGACCCGGTGCGGGGCGGCGCCGTGAACGGGGCGCGCCGGCTGATGGCGGAACAGCGGAGAGCCGGATGCACGGAAAGGGTCCACGTGGGTTACTTGGTTTCGCGGGACCCCGGCGGCATTGCGGCTTGACCACGATCCTGTCACTCACACGGGTGATTGCCAACTGAATCGGCGTCCAGCTTTTCGAGGCCTCGCGGGCGACGGCGTCCAAATTCGTCCAACGAAGTCGCGCTGGCCATTATTTGTCACCTTTTGCGTGGTCCAATTCCGTCCACGGGCTTTCACGCGCTCTGCTGGTCGGGATCGTCGTTCTGCGGCCGGCGGAACCGCAGCCGCTGCCACTGCTCGACCCACCCGTCGCGCCTCTCGGCGGACTCGCCGCACCCTGTCAGGAACGCACGCAGCTGGTCTTCCCGCTTCGGGAACCGGAGGGTGCAGAGCGCGTGCGCGGTGCTCTTCGGCAGCACCAGATCGCCGGCGTTGGCCGACACCTGCTGGTACGACAGCCCTCTCGACCGCCGCAGCCGGTTCAGTGCGCAGATGAACGCGGCACGGGTGGTGGCGCGGCATGCCGTCGCGAACGGACTGTCGTCCTCGCTGAGCGACATCGTGTTCGATCCTCCTGCTGCGACGTTCTCTGCTCTTTCCTCGGTGGTTGTAACGAACGGGACGAGGCCCGCGAGAAAGAGAGCGTTGTTCGACTGTGTGAACGCGGATCCTACCGACGTGTCCAGCACCTTGGTCGAACCGATGAACAACGTCCTTATATTCCATGATCACCGAACTTCTGGAATCTTAAACAGGACAATCGTTCGCTTAGTTCATGGAGACGGCCGCCCGATCCGCGCAATTGCGGACGGGGCGGCCGTGGGGTCGAACGGATCAGCCGTGCGTGGGGAAGCCCAGGTTCACGCCGTGCTGCTGCGGCCACCGGGCCGTGACGGCCTTGGCGCGCGTGTAGAACTTCACGCCCTCGGCACCGTGCACGTGCGTGTCGCCGAACAGCGAGTCCTTCCAGCCACCGAACGAGTAGTAGGCCATCGGCACGGGGATCGGCACGTTGATGCCGACCATGCCGACGTGCACGCGCCGCTGGTACTCGCGTGCGGCGAGGCCGTCGCCGGTGTAGATGGCGGTGCCGTTGCCGTACTGGTTGGCGTTCACCAGTTCCACGGCGTCGTCGAACGTGTCGGCGCGGACGACCGACAGCACCGGGCCGAAGATCTCGTCGGTGTAGATCGTCATGTCGCGGGTGACGTGGTCGAACAGCGTTGGGGCGAGCCAGAAGCCGTTCTCCGCACCTTCCGGCGCGTAACCACGGCCGTCGACGACCAACGACGCACCTGCGGCCTCACCGGCGTCCACATAGGACCGCACCTTGTCCCGGTGCACGCCGGTGACCAGCGGCCCCATCTGGGCGGACGGGTCCGTACCCGGCAGCACCGACGGGTGCAGGTCGCGGGTCCGTGCGGCGATCTTCTCGACGAGGGCATCACCCGTCTCGCCGACCGCGACGACCACGGAGATCGCCATGCAGCGCTCACCTGCAGAGCCGTAACCGGCGGAGACAGCGGCGTCGGCTGCGACGTCGAGGTCGGCGTCGGGCAGTACGACCATGTGGTTCTTCGCGCCGCCGAGGGCCTGGACACGCTTGCCGGCCGCGGTGCCGCGTGAGTAGACGTGCCGCGCGATCGGCGTCGAGCCGACGAACGAGGCGGCCGAGACGTCAGGATGGTCGAGCAGCGCGTTGACCGCGAAAGCGTCACCCTGCAAGACGTTCAGCACGCCGTCAGGCAGTCCGGCTTCCCCGAACAGCTCGGCCAGCCGCACGGACGCCGACGGGTCGCGCTCGGAAGGCTTGAGAACAAAGGTGTTCCCGGTCGCGATGGCGATGGGGAACATCCACATCGGCACCATCACGGGGAAGTTGAACGGCGTGATGCCCGCGACGACGCCGAGCGGCTGGCGCAGCGAGTACGCGTCGACACCACGCGAGACCTGCTCGGAGTGCTCGCCCTTGAGCAGCTGCGGGATGCCGCACGCGAACTCGACGACCTCGAGACCGCGCTGCACCTCACCGGCCGCGTCGGACAGCACCTTGCCGTGCTGGGAGGTGATGATCGCGGCGAGCTCGTCGCGGTGCGTGTGCAGCAGGTGGCGGTACTCGAAGAGGATCCGCGACCGCGTCGACAGCGACGACTCGGACCAGGAGGCGGCGGCCTTCAGCGACGAGGACACCGCCAGGTCGACGTCGGCCTGCTCGGCCAGCACGACCTGCGCGGAGACCTCTCCGGTGGCCGGGTTGAAGACGTCCGACGTGTGGGACGACACCCCCGTGGTGCGGGCGCCGTCGATCCAGTGGGGGATGGTGCTCAACGCAAGCCTCCTGGTGGAGCGGTCGTGTTGCGAACGACGAGAGACGGGTTCAGCAGATGCCGCACCGGTTCCGTGCGGTCCTCGCGAACCCGTTGCAGCAAAGCGGAAGCGGCCAGCCTGCCGAACTCGGCGCGGGGCTGGTCGATCGTGGTCAGCGAGATGTGGCGGAGTGCCGCCAGCGACGTGTTGTCGTACCCCACAACGGAAACGTCCTGAGGCACGCACAACCCGGCATCCTCCAAAGCCGAAATGGCACCGACGGCGTTGAAGTCGTTGCAGGACAGGACGGCGGTGGGCAGAGAGTCGGACTCGATCAACGACCGGATCGCCCGTGCACCAGCCGCGTCGGTGTACTCGGACGACACGACCTGCGGCGTGAGCCCGTGCGCCTCCATCGCGGCGATGTATCCGCGGCGGCGAGGTCCGGCCTGCGTTCCTTCACCGCCGTCCAAATGCGCAATGCGCTGGTGTCCCAGCGAAACCAGGTGATCGATCGCCAGCCGCGCACCCTGCTCGCCGTCGTCGTTCACGGTATCCACAGTGGACACCCGTGACGACCTGGCCACGAGCACGATCGGAAGTTGTTCTGCCGCTTTGCCGATGGCCGTCGCGGGCACCACGGGCGACAGCAGGATCAGTCCGGCGGGACGGAAGGAAAGCAGGCTCTCCAACGCGCGGCGCTCACGGGCGGGCGAACGGCCGCCGGTGTTGATGATGATGTCGAACCCCTGGTCGCGCGCGACCTCGTCGATGCCGTCGACGACCTCGGCGAAGAACGCGTTGTGCAGGTCGGACACCATCACGCCGAGCACCGTCGACGTGCGCGACGCCAACGACCTGGCCATGGCGTGCGGCGAGTAACCGAGCTCTTCCGCCGCCTTCAAGACAGCGCTGCGTCGCATCTCGCTCACCTTCGGTGAACCGCGCATCACCAGTGACACCAGCGCGCGGGACACGCCCGCCCTCAGTGCGACGTCCTCCATGGTTGGCCTGACCACCGGAATCACCTCCCCTCACGTCACGAGCTGGAAACCCACCCTTGACACCCGTGTGACCGAAGCTACAGCATTGGAGCGCTCCAACCAATAGAGCGCTCTAACACATCAAGCCGATGAACAGGGGAAACCTGCGATGCGGATCGGAGTAGCGGGTGTCGGCAGGATCGGCACCATGCACGCGACCAACCTCGCCGCGCTGGATCGAGTCGACGAGGTGCTTCTCTTCGACCCGGTGCCCGGTCGCGCCGCGCAGGCGTCGGCTGAACTGAGCGGGACCAAGGCGGTTGACGACCTCGACACGCTGCTGGGCGCCGTCGACGGCGTGCTGCTCGCCACCCCGACGAACACCCACCCGGAGATGCTGCGCGCGGCGATCGCCCAGGGTGTTCCCACGCTGTGCGAGAAGCCGATCGCGAGCGACCTCGCCGAGATGACCGCGCTGGTCGAGGACGTCGAGTCCTCCGGCGTCGAGGTCCTGGTCGGCTTCCAGCGCCGGTTCGACCCTGCCATCTACGAGCTGAACCGCCGCATCCGCGCGGGCGAGGTCGGCGACATCTACCTGGTCAGGGCGGTCGGCAACGACGCCAACCCGCCGGACTTCTCCTACCTGCCCGCCTCCGGCGGCATCTTCCGCGACCTGCTGATCCACGATCTCGACTGCGTGCCGTGGCTGGTCGGCGAGCCGGTCGTCGAGGTCTACGCGAGCGGGTCGGTCCTGGTGCACCAGGCGTTCGCGGACGCTGACGACGTCGACAACGCCGTGGTCATGCTGAAGTTCGCTGGCGGTGCGCACGCCACGCTGGCCGGTGGCCGCCACGACCCGGTCGGCTACGACCACCGCATCGAGGTGCTCGGCAGCAAGGACTCCCTGGTCGCCGGTGTCGACCCGCGCACGCCGCTGAACTCGCTGGAGCCCGGTGGCCACGTGGCAGGGCCGGACGCCTACCCCGGTTTCCCCGAGCGTTTCCACCGCGCGTACGTCAACGAGATGAACCTGTTCACGCAGGTCATCAAGGGCGAAGTCGCGAACCCGTCACCGGCGCGGGAGAGTCTGATCAGCCTCCGCCTGGCTGAAGCGTGTGAGCAGTCGCGCCGCACGGGCGCACCGGTGAAGATCGAGGGGAACTAGGCATGGCGAAGATCGCTGGGGCACCGATCTCCTGGGGTGTGTGCGAGGTTCCCGGCTGGGGCAACGTGCTCCCGGCCGGCACGGTCCTCGGTGAAATGCACTCCCTGGGCCTGAGCGCCACGGAACTCGGCCCGCCCGACTACCTGCCCGCCGACCCCGAAGCCTTGAAGGCTCTGCTGAGCGGCCACGACCTCACGCTGGTCGGCGGCTTCCTCGCGGTCACGCTGCACACCGACGTGCAGTCCACTCTGGACGAAGCCGACCGCGTCGCCGCGATCCTGAAGGCCGGCGGCGCCGAGGTGCTCGTGCTCGCCGCCGCCACCGGCCTGGACGGCTACGACGAACGACCCCAGCTCACCGACGACGAGTGGAGCACCCTCGTCGGCACCTGCGCGAAGATCCGTGAGATCGCCGCCGGGCACGGACTGAAGACCGTGCTGCACCCGCACGTGGGCACCCACGTCGAGCGGGAGGCGGAGGTCGACAGGTTCCTCGCGGACTCCGATCTCCAGCTCTGCCTGGACACCGGCCACCTGCTCATCGGTGGCACGGACCCGGTCGAGCTGGCGCGCCGCTACCCGGACCGGATCGGTCACGTGCACCTCAAGGACGTGCGTGACGAGATCGCGGCGAAGGTGCGCAGCGGCGAACTCAGTTACACCGATGCCGTTGAACACGGCATCTACGTGCCGCTCGGGGACGGCGACGTGGATGTGGAAGCGCTGGTGAAGCTCGTTCAGGAGGCGGGCTACGCCGGTTGGTTCGTGCTTGAGCAGGACACTCGGCTCAAGGACGGAAGCTCAGTGGACAAGCCACTGAAGGACACCGCGCGCAGCCTCGCGCACCTCAGCAAGATCCTCTGAAGGGACTGGAGACGATGAAGTCTCGCTTGGTCATCCGTGCGGGCGTTGCGCTCGCCGGTGTTGCTCTACTTGCCGCCTGTAGCGGTCCCACGGGAACCAACACCCAGAACACGCAGAACAACAGCGCGCCGGCCACCGGTGATCTCAAGGTCGCCGTCATCACGCACGGCACCGCGGGTGACGCGTTCTGGAGCGTGGTGAAGGTCGGCGCCGAGGACGCGGGCAAGCAGCTCGGCGTCGGCGTCACGTACAACTCCGACGGCGACCCCGGCGCCCAGGCGAAGCTGATCGACAACGCTGTGTCGCAGAAGGTCGGCGGCATCGTGGTGTCGATGGCGAACCCGGACGCCTTGAAGACTTCGATCGAGAACGCGGTCAAGGCGGGCATCCCGGTCATCACCATCAACTCCGGCAGCGCGAAGAGCGCGGAGTTCGGTGCCATGGCGCACGTCGGCCAGGAGGAGTCGATCGCCGGTGAGGAAGCCGGCAAGAAGCTCAAGGCAGCAGGCAAGACCAAGCTGCTGTGCGTGATCCACGAGGCCGGCAACACGGGCCTCAACCAGCGCTGCGACGGTGCCCGCACCGGCTTCGGCGGCGCGGTGGAGAACCTGCAGGTCGACATCAGCAACCCGACCGACATCGAGGCCCGCATCAAGGCCAAGCTGCAGTCCGACACCGCTGTCGACGGCGTGCTCGCGCTGAATCCGCAGGTCGCCGTGAACGCGGCGTCCGCGATCAAGGGCGCGAGCTCGAAGGCGCAGGTCGCGACGTTCGACCTGAACGCGGACGTGGTCAGCTCGATCAAGGCGGGCGACGTGCTCTTCGCCGTCGACCAGCAGCAGTACGAGCAGGGCTACCTGCCGATCGTGATGCTGAAGCTCTTCAAGGACAACGCCAACACCCTCGGTGGCGGCAAGCCCGTCCTCACCGGTCCCGGCTTCGTCGACAAGTCCAATGTGGACAAGGTCGCGGAGTACGCCAAGAACGGCAAGAGGTAAGGAGGAGGCGGGGAGATGACCGTGACAGCCAAGGCTCCACCGGCTGCCGACGAACGGCTGAGCAAGCCCAGGCTGCTCGACCAGCTGGTCGTGCGTCCGGAGATCGGCGCCATGCTCGGCGCACTGCTCGTGTTCCTGTTCTTCTCCGTGGTCACCGAGCAGTTCCTCAGCCTGGGAGGCGCGGCCACCTGGCTGGACGACGCCTCCATGCTTGGCATCATGGCGGTCGCGGTGGCACTGCTCATGATCGGCGGCGAGTTCGACCTGTCCGCCGGTGTCATGACCGCGTCCACCGCGCTCGTCACGGCCCTCCTCGCCACTCAGCTGGGACTCAACGTCTGGCTGTCGTTGCTGGTGTCGCTCGCCTTCGCGTTGGCGGTGGGCGCGTTGAACGGCTGGCTCGTGATGCGCACGGGCCTGCCGAGCTTCATCGTGACGCTGGGCAGTTTCCTCGCGTTGCAGGGCCTCAACCTCGGCGTCACCCGCCTGGTGACCGGCAGCGTGCAGGTGTCCGGCATGCGGGAGACCGCCGGCTACGAGTCGGCGGGTTTCCTGTTCGCGTCGACGTTCCAGGTCGGCGGCAGCAGTTTCTACGTGTCGATCATCTGGTGGGTCCTCTTCACCGTGATCGCGTCGACCATCCTGGTGCGCACCAAGTTCGGCAACTGGATCTTCGCGATCGGTGGTGCCGCACAGAGTTCCCGCGCGGTCGGCGTGCCGGTCGTGCGGTCGAAGATCCTGCTGTTCATGACGACGGCGTTCGCCGCGTGGCTGGTCGGTTCGATCAACATCCTGCGGTACGCGAGCGTGCAGGCGAACCAGGGCATCGGCCTGGAGTTCCAGTACATCATCGCGGCGGTGATCGGGGGCTGCCTGCTCACCGGTGGCTTCGGTTCCGCGGTGGGTGCCGCGATCGGCGCGCTGATCTTCGGCATGGCCAGGCAGGGCATCGTCTACGCGGGCTGGAACAGCGACTGGTTCCAGCTGTTCCTCGGCGTGATGCTGCTGGCGGCCGTGCTGGTGAACAACATGCTTCGCCGCAGGGCGGAAAGGGTGAAGCGATGACGTCACTCATCGAGGTCGAGAACATCGGCAAGACCTACGGCAGCGTCATCGCGCTCAGCGATGTGTCCACTGTGGTCAACGCGGGCGAGGTCACCTGCGTGCTCGGCGACAACGGTGCCGGCAAGTCGACGCTGATCAAGATCCTGGCCGGAGTCCATCAGCACGACCAGGGTTCGTTCAAGGTCGAGGGCAACGAGATCAAGTTCTCGTCGCCGCGCGAGGCGCTGGACCACGGCATCGCGACCGTGTACCAGGACCTCGCGGTCGTGCCGCTGATGTCGGTGTGGCGCAACTTCTTCCTCGGCTCGGAACCGACCACTCGCTTTGGTTTCCTGGATCGGAAGAAGGGCCGGGAGATCACCAAGAAGGCGTTGTCCGACATGGGCATCGACCTCCGTGACGTGGAACAGCCGGTCGGGACGCTGTCGGGTGGCGAACGGCAGTGCGTCGCCATCGCTCGCGCGGTCTACTTCGGTGCCAAGGTCCTGATCCTGGACGAACCAACCGCGGCTCTCGGCGTGAAACAGGCCGGTGTGGTGCTGAAGTACGTGGCCCAGGCGCGTGATCGTGGCCTCGGCGTCGTGCTGATCACGCACAACCCGCACCACGCCTACCCGGTCGGCAACCGGTTCCTGCTGCTCAAGCGCGGCCGCGCGCTCGGCAGCTACGACAAGTCCGAGATCGACATCGGCGAGCTGACGCGTCAGATGGCCGGTGGCGCCGAGCTCGAGGCTCTCGAACACGAACTGCGGGGAGTCGAGGCGTGACGTCTCTGGAAGTGCTGACCGTCGGCCGGGTCGGTGTCGACCTCTACCCCGAGCAGTCCGGGGTGCCCCTGGCCCAGGTCAGCACCTTCGCCAAGTCGCTCGGCGGCACCGCGACCAACGTCGCGGTCGCCGCCGCGCGGCTGGGGCGGAAAGCCGGTGTGCTCACCAAAGTCGGTCCGGACGGCTTCGGCACCTACGTTCGCGAGGCGCTCGAAGGCTTCGGGGTGTCGTCGGCCCACGTCGGCACCTCGCCGGACCTGCTGACGCCGGTGGTGTTCTGCGAGCTCAACCCGCCCGCTGACCCGCCGCTGCTGTTCTACCGGCTGCCGATCGCGCCGGATCTGACGTTGGGCGAGGACGACGTGCCGTGGGACGTCGTCCGCGACGTACCACTGCTGTGGGTCACCGGCACCGGCGTTTCCGCTGAACCCGCCCGTGCGAGCCAGCGGATGATGCTGGCCAGCCGCGCGCGCAAGTCGCACACCGTGCTGGATCTGGACTACCGCCCGATGTTCTGGCCGGACGTGAAGACCGCACGCGCCGAGATCAGCTGGATGCTCGACCACGTCACGGTCGCCGTCGGCAACCGGGCCGAGGTGGAGGTCGCGGTCGGCACCTCCGACCCGGACGAGGCCGCGTCACGACTGCTCGACCGCGGACTGTCACTGGCGCTGGTCAAGAAGGGCGCGGAGGGCGTTCTCGTGGCCACGCAGGAAGGCCGCTGGACGGTCGAGCCGAACCTGGTCGAGGTCGTGTGCGGGTTGGGTGCCGGCGACGCGTTCGGCGGATCTGTGGTGCACGGCCTGCTTTCCGGCTGGGATCCGGTGAAGATCGCCCGCTACGCCAACGCGGCGGGCGCGATCGTGGCGTCCCGGTTGGCCTGTGCGGACGCGATGCCCGACCAGAAAGAGATCGAGGAACTGCTGTGATCACCGACGAGCAGTGGGCAACGCTCCTGGAGACCCGTGCGACCGATCCGGGCGCGGTCCGGCGTGCCTACCAGGCGCGCAAGCGGCGCACGTCGTTGCTGGACGGCAAGTCCACGCTGTTCCTGGTCGCGGCGGACCATCCGGCACGTGGCGCGCTCGGCGTCGGCGGCGACCCGTTGGCGATGGCCGATCGACGGTCGTTGCTGGCCCGTTTGCTGACGGCGCTGGCGAACCCCGAGGTCGACGGTGTGCTCGGCACGCCGGACGTGATCGAGGACCTGCTGCTGCTCGACGGCCTGAACGAGCGCGTTGTCATCGGCTCGATGAACCGCGGCGGTCTGGCCGGTGCGGACTGGGAGATCGACGACAGGTTCACCGCGTACGACGCGGCGTCCATCGCGGCGTTCGGGCTGGACGGCGGCAAGATGCTGCTGCGCCTGGTCGACTCGGATCCCGGCACGATCCCGACGCTGGAAGGCTGCGCGCGAGCCGTCACCGAACTCGCGGAGCACGGCCTGATGGCGATGGTCGAACCGTTGCCGTACAAGCGTGATCACAACGACAAACTGGTGCTGCAGAAGGACTCCGCGGCCCTGTCACGTGCGTCGGCCGTGGCCGCCGGGCTGGGCGCGACCTCCGCTTACACCTGGCTGAAGCTGCCCGCACCCGAGGAACCGGACGTCGTGCTGGACACCACCGCGTTGCCCGCGTTGGTGCTCGGCGGCGTGCCGTCCGAACGGCCAGAGGACGACCTCGCGTCGTGGGGCCGCTCGCTGCGCCACCCGACCGTGCGCGGCCTGGTCGTCGGCCGCGCGTTGCTCTACCCGCCGGACGGCGACGTCGCCGCCGCGGTCGCTGCCGCCGCTGAAGTCCTACGTACCGCAAGGGGAATCACGGTATGACTTTGCACCGTCCACACGGGACGCTCTCGACTTCCTCCGACGTCATCCACTTGACGCCGGAGGACGCGGGCTGGACTTACACCGGTCTGCGCGTGCTGCGGATCGAGGCCGGTGGGTCGCGCACGGTCGAGACCGGCGAGTTCGAGGCGTTCGTACTGCCGCTGGCCGGGTCTCTGTCGGTCGAGGTCGACTCCGAGCGGTTCGAACTGCAGGGCCGCGACTCGGTGTTCACCCGCGTCACGGACTTCGCCTACGTGCCCCGAGACGCAACGGTTCGTCTCGGCTCTCTGGACGGGTGCGAGGTCGCGCTGCCGATGGCGCGCTGTGAGAACCGGCTCGCGGCCAAGTACGGCCCGGCCGACGGAGTTCCTGTCGAGGTCCGCGGCTCCGGCAACGCCACGCGCCAGGTCACGAACTTCGGCGTGCCGGGTGTGTGGGACCACGCGGACAAGCTCAACGCGTGCGAGCTGATCACGCCGGACGGCAACTGGTCCTCGTACCCGCCGCACAAGCACGACGACACCGAGCCGTGCGACGTGAACAACGAGGAGATCTACTACTTCCGGATCGCGGACCGGGACCAGGTCACCCCGTCCCGTACCGGTTTCGGCTTCCACCGCACGTACACCGACGACGGCACGATCGACGAGGACGTCACAGTGCGGGACGGCGACGTCTTCCTGATCCCGCGCGGCTACCACGGCCCGTGCGTCGCGGCGCCGGGATATCCCATGTACTACCTGAACGTTCTCGCCGGTCCGGGCTCGGAACGGTCCATGGCGTTCTGCGACGACCCGGCGCACACCTGGGTCCGCGACAGCTGGGCGACGCAGGAACTCGACCCGCGCTGCCCGGTCACGACTGCTGAGGGGCGGGTCAAATGAGGCTCACGACCGCGCAGGCTTTGGTCCGGTGGATGCTGGCCCAGCGCACGGAACTCTTCGACGGTTCGCGCACGCCGCTGTTCCCCGGCGTGTTCGCGATCTTCGGTCACGGCAACGTGCTCGGCCTCGGCAACGCGCTGGAGGAGGTCCGCGACCGCCTTCCGGTGTGGCGCGGCCAGAACGAGCAGGGCATGGCACTCGCCGCGGTCGGCATCGGCAAGGCCTCGCACCGCCGCCAGGTCGGCGTCGCCACGTCGTCGATCGGTCCCGGTGCGCTGAACATGGTCACCGCGGCCGGCGTCGCGCACGCCAACCGCCTGCCGTTGCTGCTCCTGCCCGGCGACACCTTCACCGGCCGCGCGCCGGATCCCGTGCTGCAGCAGGTCGAGCACTTCCACGACCCGACCATGACGGTCAACGACGCGTTCCGCGCGGTAAGCCGCTACTTCGACCGCATCACTCGCCCCGAGCAGCTGCTGTCGACGCTGCCGCAGGTGGCGCGGATCCTGACCGACCCCGCCGACTGCGGTCCCGTCACCCTGGCCCTGCCGCAGGACGTTCAGGCCGAGTCCTACGACTTCCCGGAGTCGCTGTTCACCGAGGTCGTCCACCGCCCGTTGCGGCAGCGCCCCGACCTGAACGCTTTGGCCGAGGCCGTGCGGGCAATTCGTTCGGCATCACGGCCATTGCTGGTGCTGGGCGGCGGCGTCCGCTACTCGGGCGCCGCCGGTCGCGCGCTGCGGTTCGCCGAGCAGCACGGCATGCCGATCGTCGAGACGACGGCGGGGCGGACGTTGGTTCCCCACGACCACCCGCTGCACGCCGGCCCGTTGGGCATCACCGGTTCGACGTCGGCCAACGTCCTGGCAGGAGAGGCCGACCTCGTCATCGCGGTGGGCACCCGTCTGCAGGACTTCACCACCGCCTCCTGGACCGTCTTCTCCCCTGACGTGCACCTGGTGTCGCTCAACGCGGCACGCTTCGACGCCGTGAAGCACGGCTCGTTCGCCCTGGTCGCGGACGCCGACGAGGGCCTGCGCGAACTCACCGACGCCCTCGGCTCCTGGCAGGCCGCCGCCGACTGGTCCCGCCGTGCCCAGACGGAACGTGCGAAGTGGGACCGGCACATCACCGGCCTGCGCGAGCCTGCGGACGGCCTGCCGACGTACGCCCAGGTCGTCGGCGTCGTGAACGACGTCAGCGGCCCGACGGACTACGTGATGACGGCGTCCGGCGGCCTGCCAGGCGAGCTGATCGGCGGCTGGCGCGCCACCGGCGAGTCCACAATGGACGTCGAGTACGGCTTCTCGTGCATGGGCTACGAACTGGGCCGGTGCCTGGGGCGCGGCCATCGCCCACACCGAGGGCGTGGTCACCACCCTGCTCGGTGACGGCTCGTACCTGATGCTGAACTCCGAGCTCTTCTCGGCGGCCTTCGCGGGCCACGGGTTCGTCGCGGTCGTCTGCGACAACGACGGCTACGCCGTGATCCACCGCCTGCAGACCGGCCAGGGCGGCGCGGGCTTCAACAACCTCTACTCCGACTGCCGGTCCGATCACGCCGAACCCCCGCGCACCGACTTCGCCGGCCACGCGGCCGCGCTGGGCTGTGCGGTGTTCCCGGTCGACTCGCTGGCCGGCCTCGAAGGCGCCTACCGCAAGGCCCGCGAGGTGGCGGTGTCCGAACGCCGTCCGGCCGTCGTCGTGATCCGCACGCATCCGTCTTCGTGGACCGAGGCCGGGGCTTGGTGGGAGGTCGGTGTGCCGGAGGTCTCTCACCGCGCGGGGATCGCCCAGGCCCGTGAGGAAGTGCTGGAGGGCAAGGCCAAGCAGGTCCGGTACTTGAGCTGAACCCCAACAGCGGATACCGCCGCGCCAAGGTCGTCAACGAGGATTGCCGACCGTGACGCGGCGGACCGCTTGGCTCGGGGCAACGGGTGTCGTCCTCATTCTCGCGGTGGTCGTGTTCGTGCCGGAGCTGCAGTTCCCGCCCCTGTCCGACGCCGAACTGCAGCAGGTGACCGGAGCCGAAACCAAGATCGAGCGGCAGCAGGCCCAGGGCCAGCTGCGGAACAACGCACGTTCGGTCCTGTTGCAGGCCATCGCCGGGCTGCTGGTCGTGGTCGGTGCCACGGCGACTTGGTACCAGGTCAGGGTCAACAGGGACGGGCAGATCACCGATCGTTACAGCCGGGCGATCGAGCACCTCGGCAACGACAACGTGGACATCCGGATCGGTGGTCTCTACGCGCTGGAGAGGATCGCGAACAACTCCGAGGAGGACCGCCGCTTCATCCAGGTGACCATCGGCAGCTTCCTGCGCAATCGATCACCGTGGGCGGTCGGATCGCCGGACGGGCCGGAACATCCGACGCCGACCGTCGACGAAACGGTGCCGTGGTTGCGGATACGCGCTCCGGACGTCCAGACCGCGCTGGTCATCCTCGCCCGCCAGCCGAAAGCGCGCGACGCGCCACCGGTGAACCTGGCACGGGCGGACCTGCGCAGCGCCCACATGCAGGAGGGTGACCTGAGCGAAGCGACGTTCCGCCGGTCCAACCTCGCTCGCGCATGGTTGCCCGGCGTCCGGCTGGACGGTTGCGACCTCCACGCGTCCGACCTCCGCCTGGCCAATCTGGAGAACGCGAGTCTGCGGAACTCCTCTCTCCGCAACGCCCACCTCGAGGGCGCGAACCTGCGCTTCGCCGACCTGCGCCAAGCGGATCTGCGCGGCGCGCACGCGGATGCGAAGACCATCTGGCCGGCGGAGTTCACCGCAGAAGTCCGGCGCGATCGCGGCGTCGTTGATTCCGCAGCGCTACCGCCCAGTGACTGAGACACCCTCACATCCGGGAACAACACGCCGACGGCAGCCCCTTGAACAGTTCGTAGGCCTACGAACTGTTCAAGGGAGCCTCCTGTGAGCTTGTTGTTCTCCCCGCTGACCCTGCGCTCGGTCACGCTGCCCAACCGCATCGTGGTGAGCCCGATGTGCCAGTACTCGGCGACCGACGGGGTGCCGAACGACTGGCACTTCGTCCACCTGGGCTCGCGCGCGGTCGGCGGTGCCGGTCTGGTCTTCGCCGAGGCGACCGCCGTCGAGGCGCGCGGGCGGATCTCGCCGCAGGACGTCGGCATCTACAACGACGAGCAGGTCGCGGCCTGGAAGCGGATCACCGCGTTCATCAAGGAGCACGGCGCGGTTCCCGGCATTCAGCTCGCGCACGCCGGCCGCAAGGCGTTCGGCGACTGGGTTCCGGTCGCGCCGACGACCGAGCCGTTTCCCGGTCTTAACACGCCGGAGAAGCTCACCCACCACACTGAGATCGTCAAGGCGTTCGTCGACGGCGCGCTCAGGGCGGTCGAGGCCGGGTTCGAGGTGCTCGAGATCCACGCGGCCCACGGCTACCTGCTCCACGAGTACTACTCGCCGCTCACGAACGAGGGCAGCATCGAGGAACGCATCGCCGTCCCCGTCGAGGTCACCGCCGCCGTGAGGGCAGCGGTCGGCCCGGACGTGCCGGTGATCGTGAGGATCTCGGGCACCGACTGGGTGGAGGACGGCTGGACCGTCGACGACAGCGTTGTGCTGGCACAGGCGCTCAAGGCCGCGGGTGCGGACCTGATCGACGTGTCCAGCGGTGGCAACACCGCGCAGGCGGAAATCCCGGTCGGGCCCGGCTACCAGGTGCCGCTCGCCGAAGCGGTGCGACGCAAGGCAGACGTGCCCACGGGTGCGGTCGGCCTGATCACCGAGGCGACTCAGGCCGAACAGGTGCTTGCGGATGGTTCCGCCGACCTGGTGCTGCTCGCGCGCGAACTGCTCCGCGACCCGTACTGGCCGCTGCACGCGGCACAGAAGCTGGGTGTGGAGGTCCGGGCGCCGAGGCAGTACGCCAGGGCGTTCTGAAAGCGCCTTCAGAGTTCAAGGGTTGGGTGGCTGATGATCAGCCACCCAACCCTTGAACCCGTCAGGCTGAATTCAGCGCCGGTAGTCGTCGTAGTCGTCGTACGGGTCGTCGTGGTGCTCTTCACCACTACTCCCGTTCGACAACGACGTTTCGCCACCAGACAGCTCGCGCTGCAGCGCAGCGAAGTCGGTCTCATGAGAGCTGTACTTGAGCTCCCTGGCGACCTTCGTCTGCTTGGCCTTCGCTCGGCCGCGCCCCATGGCTCGACCCCCTCGCACAGGGACGGGGGCGGCCGGGGGAACGGCGGCCCCACTCGTCTCGACAACTAGTTCCTGGTAACTACCGTACCGTGCCGATGGGGTTCCTCGCGACGCGGTAGGCGTGACACGTACCGCCAAATCTCGCGGCCGCCCTCGCGTGGAAGGATGCACAGGTGCCCAGACCGTTCGTCGCCTACCTACGGGTGTACGAACCGTTATCGGTATTGGACGCACCGCTAGCGGCGAAGGTCGAGAAAGCCCTGGAAAAGGGCCCGATCCCCCGCTCGGAGGTAGGGGACCGGGAACGGGAGCTGTGGTTGCGATCACAGTTGGGGCAAAAGCTGCTTCCGGGCGAGTCGTTCGACGTCATGACGATCAGTCCGGCCGAGGTTCCGACCTCTGAAGCCGCCAAGGTCGGCCCGGGACCACTCGTCTGCCCGCTCGACCTCAGGGCCCGCTCCGCCGCCGCTCTGGTGGGCTTCCTGGCCACCGCGCCGCCGATCCTGCAGGACGCGGCTCTCAACGTTGCCCCGGAAACGGTCCGAGCGCGCGCCTCGGCCGTGATGGCCGAACTGGCGGCAGGAGCGGTTCACGTCATCTCCACGACCTGGACGGTGCCGCTGCCGTGGTTCTCCCTCGTCGACCCGGCCCAGCGCCGCGTGGTGCTGGCGAGCGCCCAGGACGACCCGGAACGGCAGGTGTCGTGGCGTGTGGCGATGGCCGACGCCCGGCGGAGGGTGGCACGGGCGCTGAAGGTCGTGAAGGGCTCGCTGGGCGAAGACGGGCCGGCCAAGATCCTCGCCGACACGGGCCGCTGGCTGGAGCACTTCCACCCGCACTCGGCCGTCGAGCTCGACTACGGCGGCCTGGTGCAGCTGCTCGAGGACAAGGACCTGCTGGAGGACACCTCTGCGGCGGACGTGAACGCCATCGTCGACGCCCTGGAGACCGGCGACGCCGAAGAGGTGGCGCTGCGCTACGAGACGCTGCGCGAGTTCTGGGGCGAGCTGGCCCGCAGGGAACGCCACGGCTGAAGCAGCACCCGTGCGGCCACGGCCGCCATCGCCGCGAGCACCATCGCCGCGGGCCACGCCACGTGCACCGCGACGAAGCTCGCGATGAACGGCGTGGTCGCGGCGCTGAGGTAGTTCGCAGAGTTCTGCATTCCGATCGCCGTGGCGCTGCGGCCGTCCGGCGCAAGCTCGCCGGCCTCGGTGACGGCGAGACCGTTCCAGCACAGGGCGAGCACGCTCGTCGGCACCAGGATCGCTATCAGCAGCGGCAACGGCGCCTGGTCCAGGACCGCGACCAGCACGAACCCCACTGCGGTGAGCACCGAAACGATCTTCAAAGGCCCGATTCGGTTGCGCACCCGGTCCGACCACACGCCGACCGCCAGCCGTCCGGCCCCGCCGATCGCCTGGGCGACGGCGAAGACGGCCGCGGCGGCCGTCACGCTCATGCCGCGATGTTCGTGCAGGAGGGGCACCAGCAGGGCGGTGGCGGTGAACTGCGGCACCACGAGCAGTCCGCTGGCGAGAGACAGCCGCAGGAGCTTCGGGTCCTTAAGCACCAGCCCGTGGTCCGCGCTCGCCCTGACCGCACCGGGTGGTTCCCGCACCAGCACGGCGACTGCGAGCGTCACGAACGCCGTCACGCCCGCCAGCACGACGAACGCCGTGGGCACCCCGGCCGAGATCGCGATTCCGGGCAGGACGGCCGCCGTGAGGGCCGCTCCCAGCGGGGTCGCCGTCTGGCGGACGCCCATCGCGAGGCCGCGGGACCCGCTGCTGAACCACGACATCACCGCCCGGCCGCTGGCCGCGTTCACGCTCGCCCCGAACAGCCCGGCCCCGAGCAACGCGAGACCCGCGAGCCAGGCGTTGCCCAGCGCCACGGACAGCAGGCAGCCGGCAGCCCCCAGGCCACCGATGGTCATGACGAGTCTTTCGCCGCGCCGGTCCGCGACGACTCCCCACGGCACCAGCGCGATCATCGTGCCGAGGTTGACGGCACCGAGAAGCAGCCCGACCTGGGGCAACGTCAGGGAGAAGTGTTGCTGGAGCTGGGGACTGATGGCGGGCAGACCGAGGAAGACGGCCGCGTTCGTGCCCTGCGCCAACGCCCCGATGCACAGCACGACCCAGCGATACCCCATGCAGGCACGCTAGGTCCGCCGCTCAGAAAGTGGAACGACCGTCCCAGATCGTGGGAGTCAGCTCTTGCGCCGGTGGTGCCCGCGCTCGGCAGCCAGCAGCTCGTCCACCGACGCGCTCCCGCGCTGGTAGCGCGACGCGATCTCGGCGTTGAGCTTGTCCACGACCACCTGTACCTCGCGCCGCCGCACCGACACCGAGGCCTCTTCCGAGATGAACGTCTCCAGCGCCTCGCCGAGGCGATCGTCGGACAACTTGCTCACGTCGGAGAGGTCCACGTCGGAGACGAGCGCCTCGACGTGCCGTTGATGCGCATCAGCACGTGACGGCTCATGGGTCTGGTACCGGCCGAGACCGGTCGCCGGCCCAACGGCGTTCGTGGACAGGATCGTGGCCAGCTGCTCGACCACCGCCGAGCCACCGGAACTGCGGCGCTCCTGTTCCGCGCGCACGATGTCGATGCGCGCGTGCAACAGCCGCCGCAGGTACGACAGGTCGGTCTCTTCCTGCGCTGCCTCGTCGCGGAGTTCGCGCACCTCGACGAGCGGGCGCTGCTCGACGCCCTCCGTGTAGTCGGGGGCGAGCACCCGGTCGATTCGGCGGCGCCCGCCAGGACGCACCTCGATCACGTGTCCATCCTGCGGTAGATCCTCCTCACCCGCCAACACATCCCATGCACCAAACTTGTCTCAAATGTGTGCGCCCAGGAGCTTTCGCGCCTCGTCCGGGGTCAAAGGAGGCCGCTGGGCGATCTTCGACAACCCGGCCGCACGTGCCACGAGCTGTGCGTTGTCCCGCACCGGTACACCGCGCGAATAGCTGATCGTGTCTTCCATGCCCACACGAAGATGGCCACCCGCGCCCAATGCGGTGAACATCACCGGCAGCGTCGTCCGGCCGATCCCGGTGGCGGAGAAGGTTGCTCCGTCCGGCAGAGCGTTGACGGCCGCGACCAGCGTGGCCGCGTCGCCGGGCATGCCACCGGGCACTCCCATGACGAAGTCCACGTGCACGTGGCCACCCGCTGGCAGCCCGTGCTGGTCCAAAAGGCGCTTCAACGACGCCAGCTGACCGATGTCGAAGATCTCGTACTCCGGCACGATGCCGCGTTCCTGCATGCCCTTGTGCAGGGAGACGATGAACTCCCAGCGGTTCATGAACACGTCGTCACCGAAGTTGACGGTGCCCATCGTGCAGGACGCCGAGTCCGGCATCGCCTCGAGCACGCGCAGCCGGTCCGACTCCGGGTCGTGCACCGACCCGCCGGTGGAGAGCTGAACGACGAGAGCGGTCTGCTCGCGCAGAGCCTCGACGGTGGCTTTGAGAAGACCGAGGTCCAGCGACGGCTTGGCATCCGCGCCGCGGATGTGGACGTGGATCATCGCCGCGCCGACCTGCTCGCAGCTCTGAGCCGTCGAGACCAGCTCTTCCAGGGTCACTGGAAGCTGCGGGACGTCGGCTTTCGCGTGTTCCGCTCCGGTGGGAGCGACCGTGATGAGCGTGCCCAGGGACATAGGCGCGACTCTAGGGGTTCATCCCCGCAGGTTGCGAACGGCTTCCCGGCCCAGTCCTGGGGTGTCCGGCGGCACCGAGTCGGGGTCGATCCGCGCCTGGACCTCACGTTCGGGCGCGCCCGCGACCAGGTCCGACTCGATCGGAACAGACCGCTTGACCAGCGCCAACGCGACCGGGCCTAGCTCGTGGTGCAGAGCAACGGTGCCCACACGGCCGACCACGCGCCCGTCGAGTGTGACCGGGTCACCGGTCTCCGGTTGCCCGTCGGCAGAACCATCCAGGTGGAGCAGGAGCATCCGGCGCGGCGGGCGTCCCACGTTGTGGACCTTCGCGACCGTCTCCTGGCCGCGGTAGCAGCCCTTGTTCAGGTGCACCGCGCTGTCGATCAGATTGACCTCGTGCGGGATCGTGCGCTCGTCGGTGTCGACGCCCTGCCGCGCCCGCAGCGACTCGACCCGCAGTGCCTCGAACGCGAAGCTGCCGGCCGGTCGCGCGCCGGCGTCCGTGATCCGCTGCCACCACTGCGCCAGCTCGGCGCGCGGCACCAGCAGGTCGAAGGAGTTCTGGCCAGGCCACGACGTCCGGCGCACGAAGCCCTCGCCCAGCGCGTCCACGTCCGCCGGCAGCCCGATGCCCAGCTTTTCCAGCAGGGCGGGCGCGTCCGGCCCGACGATCGTCAGCAGCGCGAACTCAGCCGTGGCGTCGCGGGGTTCGACCTTGGACCAGAAGACCATCTTCTTCAAGTACGCCAGCAGGTCGTCGACCTTCTCGACGTCGAGGAACACCGTGCCGCCGACGTTCGCGACGACCATGTGGTGCTCGAGCCTGCCCTGTGCGTCGAGGAGCAGCGCCTCGGTGGCGGCACCCTCGCCGAGCTGCTCGAAGTGCTGGCTCGTCAGCTGGTGCAGCCACGTGAGCCGGTCCTCACCCGGAATCGCGATGATGCCGCAGTTCGAACGGTCGACGACCACGACGGAACGGGCGGCGGAGCGCTGCTCGGCGAACGGGTCGCCGTAGTGCCAGGCAACGCCGGCGTCGATGGAATCGTCGGGCGGCGGGACGGCTCCGGGGAGGGTCACTCGGTCTCCTGCTCCTGCTTCAAACAGTCGCGGCACGTGCCGGACAGCGCGAGATGGCTTGCATCAAGTTCGAACCCGTCGCGCTCCCGCAATGTTCCGACCAACGGGTCGAGAAGCTCACACGGGATCTCCTCGATCCGGCCGCAGACGTGGCACACGAGGTGCACGTGCTGATGCTCGTCGACCGAGTAGCTGGGCGCGCCGTGGCCCAGGTGCGTGTGCCGCACCAGCCCGAGCCTGTCCAGCAGGTCGAGCGTGCGGTAGATCGTGGTGATGTTGACGGTCGGCGCGGTCTCCTGGACGCGCTGGCAGATCTGCTCGGGCGTCGCGTGCTCGAGCGTGCGGACCGCGTCCAGCACGAGCTGGCGCTGCGGCGTCATCCGCATGCCGCGGTCGTGCAGCGTTTTGCGCAGGCCTCTTGCGGTCTCCACATCACCGATGTTAGTAGGCTCGGCGCATGCGCGTGCTGGCACTGCTCGACGGAACCCTCGCTGACCCCGACTCGCCGCAGATCCGCGTCGACGATCTCGGACTCATGCGCGGTGACGGTGTGTTCGAAACGATCCTCGTGGTCGACGGGAAGCCCCGCGAACTCACGCCGCACCTGGACCGGCTCGACCGGTCCGCAGCCATGCTCGACATGCAGCCTCCTCCGCGTGCGGAGTTCGAGCGCGCGGTCGAGCTCGTCATCGGCAACTGGACCGGCGGCAGGGAGTTCGCGCTCAAGCTCGTCTACACCCGCGGTGTCGACGGCGGTGACGGCACGCCCACCGGTTTCGCGCTCGGCATGGAGATCGGCGCGAAGGTGCTCAAGCAGCGCGCGGAGGGTCTCTCCGCGGTGACTTTGGACCGCGGCATCGAGCCGGACCTCGCCGACCGCGCGCCGTGGCTGCTGCTGGGCGCGAAGTCGCTGTCGTACGCGATCAACATGGCCGCGATCCGCGAGGCCGAGCGCCGCGGTGCCGCCGAGGTCATCTTCACGACGTCGAACGGTTCCGTGCTGGAGGGCCCGACCTCGACCGTGATCCTGGTGCGGGGCAAGACGCTGGTCACGCCGCCGTCGAAGCTCGGCATCCTGCCCGGCACCACGCAGTACGCGTTGTTCCGCGCCGCCGAGCGCGCCGGCTGGACCGTGCTCGTGGAGCCGATCCAGACCGGCGAGCTCTACGACGCCGAGGGCGTGTTCCTCGCGTCCAGCGTCCGCAAGATCACGCGGGTCAACACGCTGGACGGCAAGCAGCTGCCCGACTCGTCGGCCCTGCTGACCGAGCTGCAGGGCCTGTACGAGTCCGAGTACTGATCTTTACGGCAGACCCGTGGCAACGGCGCTCATGAGAGTGCCGTTGCTCGTGTCACCGGACATCTCCCAGATCATCGCGCCGAGCATGCCCTTGCCGCGCAGCCACGCGGTCTTCTGCTGGATCGACCACGTGTCGTCGAACGACCACCACTGACCGCCGTTGCCGGTGTAGCAGTACGTCGCCACGGCCTGGGTGTCGTGGTGGATCGTGCAGTTCGGGACCGACGCGATCAGGTTCGAGTACCCGCGCGTGCCTGCTTCCTCGGGGAACTGGCCAGGTGCGGCTCCACCGGCTGCCTGCCATTCACCGCGCTTGCCGCCATCGGTCACGTTCTGCCAGCCGCGGCCGTAGAACGCGAGTCCGATGGTGAGCTTGCGCGGACTGACGCCCGCGTCCAGGTACTTCTGGATCGCGACCTCGTTGCTGAAGTGGAACGAGTACGGGTCGTCGACGTCGACGTGGTTGTTGCCCTGGTGCCCGGTCCTGTTCGGCTCCCAGGAGTTGTCGCTGCCCGCGCCGTGGAAGTCGTAGCCCTGGACGTTGAAGATGTCCAGTGACTGCCCGACCCGAGCCAGTTCCCAGCCGGCGTCCATCTTCGCCGGGTCGGCCGGCGTGAACGCGGTCAGCTGGTAGCGCTTGCCCGTCGTGGCGCCGAGCGCGTCGAGCTGGCGGCGGAACTCCTCGATCAGCAACGAGTTGTTGACCTTGTCGTTCGGGCTGACGATGTTGCCCGCGTGTCCTTCCGCGCCTGGCCACTCCCAGTCGAGGTCGATGCCGTCGAAGATGCCCGCCGCCGAACCGGGTCCGCCGGCGCTGTTGTAGGTCGGCAGGTTGCCCTTGATGTAGGTGTCGATGCAGGACGAGACGAACTTCTTGCGCGACGCGTCGGTGGCGGCGGCCGGCGAGAAGTACTTCGAGTACGTCCACCCGCCCAGCGAGATGAGGATCTTGAGGTGGGGGTGCTTGGCCTTGAGCTTCTTGAGCTGGTTGAAGTTGCCGCGCAACGGTTCCCAGCCCGTGTCGGCGACGCCGTCGACCGACTGCGCGGCGCTCATCGGCCTGCTGTAGTCGGCTTCCGCGTCACCCGCGCCGTCACCCTGGTTCGGGTCCTGCGGGTTCGGCGTCGTGCCCTTCGTGACGCCCTGCAGACAGGTCAGGTTGACCGGGTCGATGTTGGCGAAGGCGTAGTTGAGGTGGGTGAGCTTGGCTGCCGAGCCCGACGTGTCGAGGTTGCGCACGAAGTACTGGCGGCCGTAGATGCCCCACTGCACGAAGTACCCGACCTTCGCGTGTCCCGCGACGATGTCACCGGTGCGTTCGGTCAGCGCGTTGCTCGGCGCGGAGACGTTGTCGTAGATGTCCCGTGCGCGCACGGTGAACGTGTAGCTCGTGGACGGTGCAAGGCCGGTCACTGTTGCCGTGGTGCCGCTGACCGTCATCTTCACGGTCGTGCCGACGTGGACGTCGTAGTTCGCGACGCCGCGGTTGTCGGTGGATGCGTTCCACGCCAATGTGATGCTGCCCGCGTCCTTCGCCGTGGCGCGCAGGTTTCCGGGTGCGGTCGGGGGCGTGGTGTCGTCGGCGGGGTTGTTGGTCGTGACGCTCAGCGCGGGGCTCGGGGTGCTTTGCGTCCCCTTGGTGTCCTTGGCCCGCACCGTGAACGAGTACGCGGTGTTCGGGTTCAGGCCGGTGATGATCGTGGACGTCGTCGTGGAGCTGCCGGCGAGCGCCGAGCCGTTGTAGACGTCGTAGCCGGCGATCGGCAGCGAGCCCGGAGTGGAGGCGTTCCACTGCAAGGTCACCGTGCGCGTGGTCTTCGTCGGTGAGGCGAGACCCGTTGGGGCACTTGGTGGAGTGTCCGCGCTGCCATCGCAGTTCGCGTTGTTGATCCGGCAGGTCACCGGGTCGACGTTCGAACTGATGGAGAACGTCGGGCTGTACGGCTCGGTGCTGCCGCCCGCGGCCACCGTCTTGTTGTAGTAGGCAGGGGTGACGGTGACCTGGTTGCCGCTCTGGGAGACCGTGCCGTTCTGGCCGTTGCTGACCGTCACGCCGTTGGGCAACGTGAAGATGATCGACCAGTCGTTCACCGCGGCGGTGGTGTGGTTGCGCACGATGAACTTCGCCGTGCCACCGGCGACCGAGTAGTCAGCCGTGAGGCCGGTCGGCGCCGGCGCGGGATCACCGCTGCCGTCGCAGGCCATGTTGTTGATCGTGCAGGCGGTCGGGTCGGCCGCGGCGCTCAACGTGAACGCCGGGCTGTACGGCTCGGTGTTGCGTCCCGGCGGAAGGTTGTTGATGTAGAAGGCAGGAGTGAGCGTCACTCTCGTGCCGTTCTGGGTGGTCGTCGCGTTCTGGACGTTGCTCACCGTGACACCGGACGGCAGGTCGAACTTGATCGACCACCCGTTGAGCGCGGTCGTGCTCGCGTTGGTGACCACGAACTTGCCGCTCGTGCCGGTGCGGGAGAACGACGCGGTGATGCCCGTGGCGGCCTGTGCGGGCACCGCCAGAGCCAGTACCGCGACCAGAACTGCTAACAGTGCAGGGATTCGGCGCATGCGGAACTCCAGGTTGGTAGAGATTCCGCGGCGGCCTGGTTGTTACGGTATTTGGTCTGGACCACTGCGTCAACGCCGTGGTCCTCAGACGATCGGGCGGAACCGGACGCTCGTTCCCGGCCGCGCCTGGCCGAAAAACCGCAGGTGATCACGGTCGACGACGCCGATAACGGGATAGCCACCCGTCGTCGGGTGGTCGTTCAGGAAGACCACGGGCTGGCCGTCCGGCGGCACCTGGACCGCGCCGGTGATCACACCCTCGCTCGGAATCTCCCCGTCACGACGATTCAGCCTGGTGCCGTTCAGCCTGGTGCCGACCCGGTTGCTGCGGTCGGACACCGTCCAAGATCCTTGGCGCAGCTGGGTTTCCGCGTCTTCGAACCAGTCGTCGCGCGGGCCGAGCCTGATCGGGATGACCAACGTTTGCAGTGCCTGGTGCGGCGGCACGACGTCGGCGTCGTTCGCCGGGCTGGGGGTGCCGAGTTCGAGGACATCGTTGTCCCGCAACGGGTCTGGACCGATTCCGGACAGCAGGTCGGTGGAGCGGCTGCCGAGCTCCTCCGGCACGTCGATGCCGCCGGAGAGAGCGAGATAGTTGCGCAGCCCGGTTTCCGGGGTGCCGATCTCCAGGACCTCGTGCGGTCTGAGGTGGATCGGGTGGTGGGAGTCGGCGAGCTTCTCGCCGACGTGGACCTGAACCGCCGGTCCCGTGACGGCGACCGTGCAGCTGGTGTTGGCGCGGATCGTGAGGGCACCCAGCAGGAGTTCCAGCCCGGCCGCGGTTTCCGGGTTTCCGACGAGCCGGTTGGCCAGGGTCAGCGAGTGCGGGTCGACCGCGCCCGACGGTGGTACGCCCAGGTGCGCGTTGCCGGGCCGGCCGAGGTCCTGGATCAGCGCCTGCGGGCCGGTTCGGATGATCGTGACGGTGCGGTTCACGCGACCACGAACCTGACCTGGTCGCCGGGCTGCAGGAGCGCGGGTGTCTCGGCCTTCGGGTCGAACAGCGTGATCTCGGTGCGGCCGATGAGCCGCCAGCCGCCCGGTGTCGCTCTCGGGTAGGCGGCGGTGAACTCGCCCGCGATGCCGACCGAGCCCTGGGGGACCTTGGTGCGCGGCGAGTCGAGGCGCGGCTGCTGGAGGCTCTCAGGCAGTCCGGTGAGGTAGGCGAAGCCGGGGGCGAAGCCGCAGAACGCCACCTCGTACACGGCATCCGTGTGGAGCGTCACGACCTCGTCCTGGCTGATCCCGGCGGTCTCCGCGACGAGGCCGAGGTCAGGGCCGTCGTAGATGACGGGGATCGTGACCTCGCTGGGGTGGGTCGTGGGCACCTTGGTCAGGTCGATGTCCTTGAGGGCTTCCCTGACCTGGTTGAGCGCGCCTTTGACCAGAACGGTCCGTGCGGCGGGGACGAGTTCCTCGATGCCTTCGAGGCCTTGGAGCGCTGCGCGTACGGCCGAGACCTCGGTCAGCGAGTCGACCTCGACGAGGAGTGCGTCGGTTCCGCAGCGCCGCAGCAGCATGGGTACATGCTACGGGGAATCGTGGGATTGTTGAACAATCCCACGACCCGAGTTTGCCCGCGTGTCGGCGTTCGAGGGCGGTTCTGTCAGCCGACGACGCGCTTGAGATGCGCGGATGCGTGCGGCTGCATCGGCTGGCCGACCATCGCCCGCTCCTCGACGTACGCGAGGTCGCCGCTGACGATGCCGTACAGGCGCTGCGCGCCCTTGACGTCCTTGGCGGTGGCGGTGCGGATGACCGCGTCCGTCTCGAACTCCCAGGACGTCTGGGTGCGCACCTTGCCGTAGTACAGCTCGACGATGCCCGTGTTGTGGGTGAGCAGCAGCTCGATCGTGTCGTCGGGCTGGGGACGCCAGAAACCCTGCTCGCGCGCCGCGGGACGGATGACCTCGCCGGCCTCGTTGAGCAGCCACGACCTGGCCTCGTAGACGAGGAACGGGCGGCCGTCGTGGGCGAAGGTGATCTGCTGGCCGAAGCGGAACGGTCCGTCGATCGTCGGGTAGACGATCTCTCCCTCGCCGCGCCAGACCCCCACCAGGGGCAGCACCGACAGCAGGGCGTCGTTCAGGTTCGCGCCTTCTCGCAGGTTCGCCGTGTCGCCGGGGATCGGCATGTCGGTGAACTGCGGGAGGTTGCGTGCACGCGTGGCTGCCGCTCGTTCTTCGGCCAGGCGGATGGCCTCGTCGCCGCTGCCTGGGACGGTCATCGCTGGTCTGAGTAGAGGCGGTAGACGACGTAGCCGGCGAACCACATTACGGCGATCGTCACTAGTACCAGGAGTCCTGTGAAGATGTGTTCCACGCGGTGAGGATATCTCGCCTGGTTTGACGTGCAGGGTTGTGGTGGTGGAGGACACCGCCGGGTGCTGGGTCCGCTGGTCGGGCTGCGCGTGGGTTGCGTTGGCCGTCTCCCTGTTTCGTTGGCGGCTGCCGGTTTGTTGTCCGTAGGTGGTCGGGTTGCGTGCTGGTGTGCCGGTTGCTTTCTGGGGCTCCGCCCCAGACCCCGCCAATCTGATCAAAGACCTGTCCAGCGCCGTGCGCGGGTTGATGGCACGCCTGTTGCTTTTGGCGGCTTGCTGCTGCGTAGGTGGTGTTGTTGGTGTGGGGTGGTCCCGTCACGAGTCGTACGCGAAGGCAGCCACACCCGAGGAGGAGGGTCAAGTCGACGAAAAGCGTGTCGACTTGACCCTCCTCCTCGGGCGCGGCAAAGGCATCGGCACGACTCGTGACGGGACCACCCCACCCACTGGCTGTGTGAAAAGCGGAAGGCCCCGGCGGTGACCTGCCGGGGCCTTCTGTCGTTCAACGGGTCTTAGGCGACCGCGATTTCCACCGCGTGGACGCCTGGGCCCGAGGCTGAGACGTCGGCCTGGCCGTTGCCGGTCTTGTGCAGGGCACGGACCGTCCAGCTGCCGGGAGCCGCGAAGAAGCGGAAGTCGCCCTCGGGCGAGGAGACGACCTCGGCCGTGAACTCGCCGGTCGAGTCGAGCAGGCGGACGAAGGCGCCGCCTACCGGGGTGCCGTCGTTGAGGACCTTGCCCTCGAGGACGGTTTCGGTGGTCGAGACGTCGATTGAGCCGCCCTGGGTGGGCGCGCCGCAGCCGTTGCTCATGATGATCAGGCCTCCTTGCCGGAACCGAGTTCGATCGGCACGCCGACGAGCGAGCCGTACTCCGTCCAAGAACCGTCGTAGTTCTTGACGTCTTCGTGGCCGAGCAGCTCGCGCAGGGCGAACCAGGTGTGCGAGGAGCGCTCGCCGATGCGGCAGTAGGCGATGGTCTTGCGGGAGCCGTCGAAGCCTGCTTCGGCGTAGATCTCGCGGAGTTCGTCGTCGGACTTGAAGGTGCCGTCCTCGTTGGCCGCCTTGCTCCACGGCACGTTGACCGCCGAGGGGATGTGGCCGCCGCGCTGGGCCTGCTCCTGCGGGAGGTGGGCCGGGGCGAGGAGCTTGCCGGAGAACTCGTCGGGGGAGCGGACGTCAACGAGGTTCTTGTTGCCGATGGAGTCCACGACCTCGTCGCGGAAGGCGCGGATCGAGAGGTCCTGCTCCTGGGCGGAGTAGGAGGTCGTGGGGCGGACGACCTCTTCCTTGTCCAGGGGGCGGCCGTCCAGTTCCCACTTCTTGCGGCCGCCGTCGAGGAGCTTCACGTCGTTGTGGCCGTAGAGCTTGAAGTACCAGTACGCGTAGGCAGCGAACCAGTTGTTGTTGCCGCCGTAGAGGATCACGGTGTCGTCGTTGGAGATGCCCTTGGCGGAGAGCAGCTTCTCGAAGCCCTCGCGATCGACGAAGTCGCGGCGGATCGGGTCCTGCAGCTCGTTCTTCCAGTCGATTTTGACGGCGCCGGGGATGTGCCCGCCGTCGTACGCGGTGGTGTCCTCGTCGACCTCCGCGAACACGACGCCGGGCGTCTGGAGGTTTTCCTCGGACCAGGCGGCCGAGACCAGCACGTTCTCACGGCTCATGGGAAGTTGCTCCTGTATTAGTGCGTGCGTGTCTTTATTGCGGACGTGCGAGAGCGGGTGCGTACCGGCGCAGCAGCAGGTACACCTCGCACCCGAGGCACAGGCCCAGCGCGGCGTTGAGCAGTGCTGCGACCAGTGCGAAGCCGGTTGCGACCATGCCCAGCGTGGTCAGGCCCGTGGCGTAACCGAGCGTGCCGATCAGTGCGAAGACGAAGCCGACGCCCTGGGCGAAGCGCAGTGGTGCCGCCTCTTCGCGTTCGGTGGTCGGGGTGATGCGTGGCTGGATCGCGAAGCGGTAGACGTGGCCCCACGGGTTGAGCTTCAGCGAGATGAACGCGCACATCGCGAAGAGAACCGTCTGGGCGGCGAGGAGTCGCCACCAGCCGGTGAGCAGCACGATGGCCAGGACGACGGTGGTCATCCAGGCGGAGAAGCGCGGTCCGCGCGGGTCTACTGGGGCATCATTGGGCACGACGACCTCCGGACATTCGGACGAGGAGAAATTCAGTCCGTCAGAGGCAGCTGCTGGGCGTCAAGCGGCCCAATCAGCTCGTCGTGCGACACAGGCTGCTGCGCACGCGGCACAGGTCAACCGCGCGTCGCTTCGTGAGCAGCATGGTCATGCCAGCGAGGGTAGTACGCGATCCCTCGGTCCGGGAGGTATGTCCACTGGGTGGAACAACCCAGGTTCACTCGACTGGATTACCCGCCAAATGGGGTCGCAGCGCCTCCAGCAACGTGTCGCGTTTCGGCACGCCACCGACTCGCAACACTTCGGTGCCGTCGGCGGTCAGGGCCAGCGTGGTCGGGGTGCGCATGACCCCGAGGCTGGCGGCGACGTCGGGGAGGTTGGTGACGTCGAGCTCGGCGTGCCTGAGGCCGTCGGTGCGGTCGGCGAGGTCGCGCAGGATCACCTTCGCGTGCCGGCACGGCGCGCAGAACGTGGTGGAGAGCTGGACCAGCGTCACTCCCGGCGCGAGCAGGTCGCGCACGGGAGCGGGCAGGTCGGCGGCCGAACCGGTGGAGTCCTTGGGGGAGATGCGGCCCTCGCGGCCCTTGAGCAGCACGCCGATCGCACCGGCCACGGCCAGCGCGCCCAGCAGCGCCCACACACCAGTCATCGTTGGACCAACGGTACATCCGTGATGACGCCGCTCAGCTTGAACGCACCGCTCTCCACCTCAACGGCGGTGGGCGTCGCCCCGAAGGGCAGCGTGCCGGGGTCGATCTTGATCGCGAGCGCCTGGCGCAGCTGCGGGATGATCTGCTTGAGCGAGGCGTCGTCGAGCTCGATGTCGTCGATGTTGATCTGGATGGAACCGCTGACGAGCGCGATCTGGCCGTACGCGGTGAGAGTCACGACCTTGCCCGCGACGTTGGTCTGGCCCGCGAGCTTGATCGCGGCGGTCGTCTTGGGCGCCTTGGGGTCGGCGGCCGGCGTGGGCGTGGCCTCGCGGTTGTCCGGTTCGATCGAGAGCTTGTCGAACGGCGTGACCTGGTTGGCCAGCCGGTTCAGGTCCAGCGCCTTGATCTTGATGCTGCCGTCCACCTGGTCGATGGTCGCCTTGGAGACGTTGCCGGCCAGCAGGTCGGCCAGCTCGACGCGGGTGTGCCGGAGGTCGGCCCGGATGTCGAGGTCGCGCAGGTCGACGCCCTGCTGCTCGTCCTTGATCGGCACGCCGTTCGCGTTGATCTCCACGTGCTGGTAGTCGCCGCGCAACGCCTGCAGGATGAACGGGAACCCGTTGATCCTCACCGCAGGGTCCTCGTTGAGCTGCAGCTTCTCCCGCATCCGCTGGGCGATCTGGTACTCGCCTGCCGCCGCCAGCGCGAAGTCGGCCGCCACGAGCAGCACGCCCAGCACGAGCACGGTGATGATGAGGAACTTCCCGCGCCGTGACTTCTTCTTCGGCTTGGCGCGCGTCGCGGCCTGTCCAGAAAACCCTGTAGTCATTCCTCGTCCTCGAGGTTGCCGGCGACCCATGCCGCCATCCGGTCTACCAGGTCAAGAGTCGCGGCTGATTCCGCATGCCGCATCCCGGGCTCGATCCACAGCTCGGCATGTCCCAAGGACGCGCGGTGCAGTGACATGGCGTGATCCGGACCGAAATAGTGGTCCAGGTCACCGTGCACGATCAGCAGTGGAGTGGGAGTTATGCGTGCCACCACCTCCAACGGACTCTCCGGCGGTTGTGCCCAGCTGTCGCCGAGCCGAACCCCGATCGCCCGTGCGGCCAGCTTGCCGTGCGGCTGCTCCAGCAACCAGTGCACCCTGCGCATCGGCGCGGTCTCCCGCGACCACCACCGCGCCGGTGCGCTCACCGACACGACGGCGTCCGGCCTGGTCTCCCCCAGTGCCGCGTGCCGGATGACGATCGAGGCGCCCATCGAGAACCCCACCGTGGCGATCTTCCGGTAGCCCAGCTCGCGTGCCGTCCGGACGGCCGCCTCCACGTCGTGGATCTCGTCCGCGCCGACCGTGGAGCGCCCCTCTGAGCGTCCGTGCCCGCGGAAGTCGAACGCGATGACGCCGGCGTGCGTGGCCAAACGGGCAAGCACCCGCGCGACGTACGGCTTCTGCACGTTGTTCGTGAACCCATGCCCCACAACGAAAACGAGGTCGCTTTCACCCTTGTAGTGGACGCCGTGCAGGCGCACTCCGTCGTGTGACATGGATGTAACAGGCGTGACGCTTGTGGAAACAACTGTGAGCACGACTTCTTGACCTGGGACTTTCTGGGGTTGCACAGGTATTGTCTCCGTCATCCGCAGGCAACGGGGCCCGGTCACCGTACGCCCGTGTGCTGGTCAGGGGTGACCAGACCACGGCCGATTAGGAGGGCGCCGCGATGAGCATCGACGTGCTGCTGCTGACGACAGACTCAGACCCGGAGGCCGTGCTGCCCGCGCTGGCGCTGCTCCCGCACGCCGTGCGCCCGCTTCGCCCCGAGGTCTCCGCACTGCTCGAAGCGGGTCCCCACGACATCGTGCTGGTCGACGCCCGCACTGATCTCGTCGGCGCCCGCTCGCTGTGCCGCCTGCTCGACTCGTCCGGCGTGGACGTGCCCGTGGTGGCCGTGGTCACCGAGGGCAGCCTGGTGGCCGTGAACTCCGACTGGTCGGTCGACGAGATCCTGCTGCCGACCTCCGGTCCCGCCGAGGTCGACGCCAGACTGCGCCTGGTGCGCTCGCGCCGCGGCGCCACCCAGCCCGGTGGCGACGGCGCGCTGCAGCTCGGCGACCTCGTGATCGACGAGGCCACCTACACCGCGCGCCTGAAGGGCCGCCCGCTCGACCTCACCTACAAGGAGTTCGAGCTGCTCAAGTACCTCGCCCAGCACGCGGGCAGGGTGTTCACCCGCGCCCAGCTGCTGCAGGAGGTCTGGGGCTACGACTTCTTCGGTGGCACCCGCACCGTTGACGTCCACGTGCGACGTCTGCGCGCGAAGCTCGGCCCCGAGCACGAGGCGTTGATCGGCACCGTGCGCAACGTGGGCTACAAGTTCGTCCGCCCTCCGCGTCCCGGCTCCTCCCGCCGACCGGCTGAGGTCACCGAGGTGGATGACTCGGTCCACGTCCTGGATGAGCGTTTGATCGCGCGGTAGGTTCGCCTGTGTGGCGCAACTGAGCTGGTACGACGAGCTGACGAGTGAGCAGGCTGCCGAAGTCGGGCAGCTGCTGGCGGCCGCCGAGAGCACCGACGGCGTGGCCCCGGTCGGCGAGGCGGTGCGACTGCGGATGCGCCCCGGCGCCACCGGCAGCAGGCACCTCCTCGCGCACCTGAACGGCGAGCTCGCCGGGTACGCGCACGTCGACATGCTCGGTGACTCCGGCGGCCACAAGGTGGCCGAGTTCGCCGTGCACCCGAAGCACCGCCACCAGGGCGTTGGTGAGGCACTGGTGAAAGCGCTCCCTCAGGAGTCGCTGCGGGTCTGGGCGCACGGCGGCCACCCCGACGCCGAGAAGCTCGCGGAGAAGCTCGGCTTCCGCAAGGTTCGCGAGCTGCTGCGGATGCGGCTGCGGGTCGAGAACGACCTTCCGGAGCCCAAGCTGCCCGAGGGCGTCACCATCAGGCCGTTCGTCCCCGGCAAGGACGAGGCCGCGGTCGTCTACGTGAACCACCGCGCGTTCGACTGGCACCCCGAGCAGGGCTCGATGTCGATCGAGGACGTCCGCGCCAAGGAGGAAGAGGCCTGGTTCGACCCCGCCGGCTTCCTGCTCGCGTTCGACGCGGACGACCGGCTCGCCGGCTTCCACTGGACCAAGGTCCACACGCCTGAGCTGGGCGAGGTGTACGTCGTGGGCGTCGATCCGGACGCACAGGGCGGCGGCCTGGGCAAGGCCCTGACGCTCGCCGGGCTGCGCCATCTGCAGGAGCAGCGGGTCAAGGAAGTGATGCTCTACGTGGAGGCTGACAACGCTCCGGCAGTGCGCGTTTACACTGGGTTGGGCTTCACTCTTTGGGATGCTGACGTCCAGTACGCCCGGTAGTGAACAAAACGTCACAAACCGCATACGCGCAGGTCACGGCGTCACCCGTCCGGCGGTGTGCCTGGTCACTTCCCGTCCTCTGTTCACCTCGCGTTCACCTCGTCTAGGCAGTTTGTCCACCCTGGCTACCTACCTTCCGTAGCAAGCGGCGACGTCCGTCGCGAAACCGCTAATGCTCCCGCAAGGTGGAGGACTCAGAGTGAAGATCCAGCGGCACGGCGCCGTGCTCGGCCTCGTCGCGGCCGGCGCGCTTCTGCTCAGCGCGTGCGGTTCCGACAACAACGCCCCCGCGGGTGGCAACACCACCAGCAACGCGGCCTCCAAGGTCGAGTGCGGTGGCAAGGCCAAGCTCAAGGCCAGTGGCTCCTCGGCGCAGGCGAACGCGATGACTCGCTTCGTCACCGCGTATGAGAGCGCGTGCGACGGACAGAGCCTCGACTACAACTCCAACGGCTCCGGCGCCGGCGTCAAGGAGTTCATCGGCAAGCAGACGGACTTCGGCGGCTCCGACTCCGTGCTCAACGCGGAGAAGAAGGAGACCGACGACGCGGCCAAGCGCTGCGACGGTGCTCCCGCGTGGAACCTGCCCGCCGTGTTCGGCCCGATCGCGATCACGTACAACGTGCCCGGCGCGGACGGCCTCGCGCTCGACGCCGCGACGATCGCGAAGATCTTCAGTGGTGCGGTCACCACCTGGAACGACCCGGCCATCGCGGCGCTGAACAGCGGCAAGACGCTGCCCGCCGACAAGATCGTCGTGGTCTTCCGCTCCGACGAGTCGGGCACCACCGACAACTTCCAGAAGTACCTGGAGGCCGCGTCGAAGGGCACGTGGACCAAGGGCGTCGGCAAGGCGTTCAACGGTGGCGTCGGTGAGGGTGCCAAGGGCAACGAGCAGACCTCGGCCGCGGTGAAGAACACCAAGGGTGCCATCACCTACAACGAGTGGTCTTTCGCCAAGTCCAACAAGCTGCAGATCGCCAAGATCATCAACTCTGGTGGCGGCGAGCCGGTCGAGCTGAGCACCGCCAGCGCGGGCAAGTCCATCGAGGGCGTCAAGATCAAGGGCACGGGCAACGACCTGATCCTCGACCTGAAGTCGATCTACGCGACCGAGACCCCCGGCGCCTACCCGCTGGTGCTCGCCGCGTACGAGATCGTCTGCTCCAAGTACACCGACGCCGAGGTCGGCAAGGCCGTCAAGGCGTTCCTCACGGTCGCCGTGACCGACGGTCAGAAGGGCCTGGAGGACGCCGGCTACAGCCCGGTTCCGGCCTCGTTCCAGGAGAAGCTCCTGACCGCCATCAAGGCGATCGCCTGAGCAGCTAGGTAGTAGTTGGACCGCGCCGGGAGCGTTCACCACGAGTGGACGCTCCCGGCCGACTACGGATGATTGGCGCTATGACTGACGAAGTCGCCGGCAGTTCGCCGCCTGCTGCCAGGTCAACGAGCCGTCGCCGAGGCGACGGCATCTTCCGTTCCCTGACCACGGGCTCGAGCCTCGCGATCGTGGTCTCCATCGTGTTGATCGGCCTGTTCCTGCTCATCCAGGCCGTTCCCTCACTGCTCGTTGACAACATCAACTTCTTTACGAGCCCGGAGTGGTCTACCGGCGACGTCGCGAACCTCCGGTTCGGCATCCGGGACCTGCTCGTGGTCACGATCCTGTCGTCGCTGGTGGCGCTCGTCATCGCGATGCCGGTGGCGATGGGCATCGCGTTGTTCCTGACGCACTATCTGCCGCCCAGGGTCGCCCGGCCGTTCGCCTACGTCATCGATCTGCTGGCCGCGGTGCCGTCGATCGTGTTCGGCCTCTGGGGCGCGAAGGTGCTCGGCCCGGCACTCGAGCCGCTCGCCACGTTCCTCAACACGAAGCTGTCCTGGTTCCCGCTCTTCTCCGGCAACAACGTCTCCCTGGCCGGTGGCGGCAACATCTTCACCGCGGGCATCGTGCTGTCGATCATGATCCTGCCGATCATCACCGCGGTCAGCCGGGAGGTGTTCCAGCAGACGCCGGTCATGCAGATCGAGGGCGCGCTCGCGCTCGGCGCGACCCGCTGGGAGATGGTCCGCACCACCGTGCTCCCGTTCGGGCGCAGCGGCTACATCGCGGGCTCCATGCTCGGTCTCGGTCGCGCGCTCGGTGAGACCGTCGCGGTGCTGCTCATCCTGCGTTCCTCGCCCCTTCCCTCGTCGTTCAGCGTCTTCGACGGCGGCTACACGTTCGCGTCCAAGATCGCGTCAGCGGCGCCGGAGTTCAGCGAGCCGCTGTCGACCGGCGCGTACATCGCTGCCGGTCTGGTCCTGTTCGTGTTCACGTTCGCCGTGAACGCCCTCGCGCGCTATGTCGCGGGCCGTGGAAAGGCGAAGGCATCATGACTGCCACGCTGACCGACCCCAACCGCCCCGCGCAGACGCCGGCGTTCCAGAAGATCAGTGGAGCCAGGCAGTTCAAGAACTACCTCGCGATGAGCCTGATGGGTCTCGCGTTCGTGGTCGCGGTGATTCCGCTGGTCTGGCTGCTCGTCACGGTGGTCGTGAGCGGCTACGAGGCGCTGGTGAACGCTGACTGGTGGTCCAAGTCGCTCAAGGGCGTGTTGCCGGAGCAGTTCACGGGCGGCGTGTACCACGCGCTGTACGGCTCGATCGTGCAGGCTGTGGTGTGCGCGGTGATCGCGGTGCCGATCGGCATCCTCGCCGCGGTCTACCTCGTCGAGTACGGCAACAACAGCCGGTTCGCGAGGATCACGACGTTCATGGTCGACATCCTGTCCGGTGTGCCGTCGATCGTCGCCGCGCTGTTCGTGTTCGCACTCTGGGTCACCACGCTCGGCTTCGAGACGAGTGCGTTCGCCGTGTCGCTCGCGCTCGTGCTGCTGATGCTGCCGGTCGTCGTCCGTTCCACCGAGGAGATGCTGCGCCTGGTGCCGGACGAGCTGCGCGAGGCCTCCTACGCGCTGGGCGTGCCGAAGTGGAAGACGATCGTGAAGATCGTGCTGCCGACCGCGTTGTCCGGCATCGTCACCGGCGTGATGCTCGCGACCGCCCGCGTGATGGGTGAGACCGCGCCGGTGCTCGTGCTGGTGGGGTACAGCCGCTCGATCAACTTCGACGTCTTCGGCGGCAACATGGCTTCGCTGCCGCTGCTGATCTACAACGAGCTGCTGAACCCCGAAGAGGCGGGTCAGTTGCGGGTGTGGGGCGCCGCGCTGACACTCATCCTCCTCATCATGTTCTTCAACCTCGTGGCGACCCTGATCTCGCGGTTCTCCGCGATCAAGACC
Organism: Lentzea indica; assembly: GCF_012184385.1. Classification (GTDB taxonomy): domain Bacteria; phylum Actinomycetota; class Actinomycetes; order Mycobacteriales; family Pseudonocardiaceae; genus Lentzea; species Lentzea indica. Next base: position 5,284 of record NZ_VSRL01000006.1, on the reverse strand, counting down.
AAGTGAAGCGGCGGAAGACCGATGGCCAAGCGTTTTGACATCAAGGACCTGAACATCTACTACGGCAAGTTCCACGCGGTGAACAGCGTGAACCTCGCCGTGCCGCCGCGTAACGTGACCGCGTTCATCGGCCCGTCCGGCTGCGGCAAGTCGACCGTGCTGCGGTCGCTGAACCGCATGCACGAGGTGATCCCCGGCGCGCGCGTCGAGGGCAAGGTGCTGCTGGACGGCGAGGACATCTACGCGTCCAACGTGGACCCGGTCGAGGTGCGCCGCACCATCGGCATGGTGTTCCAGCGCCCCAACCCGTTCCCGACGATGTCCATCAAGGACAACGTGGTCGCGGGCCTGCGCCTCGCGGGCGTGAAGAACAAGAAGCAGCTCGACGACGTCGCGGAGCGCTCGTTGCGTGGCGCCAACCTGTGGAACGAGGTCAAGGACCGCCTCGACAAGCCGGGCGGCGGCCTCTCCGGTGGTCAGCAGCAGCGTCTGTGCATCGCGCGTGCCATCGCGGTGCAGCCGGACGTCCTGCTGATGGACGAGCCCTGCTCGGCCTTGGACCCGATCTCCACGCTGGCGATCGAGGACCTGATCACGGAGCTGAAGAAGGAGTACACGATCGTCATCGTGACTCACAACATGCAGCAGGCCGCGCGCGTGTCCGACCAGACCGCGTTCTTCAACCTGCTGGGTGTCGGTCAGCCGGGACAGCTGATCGAGGTGGACGACACGGAGAAGATCTTCTCCAACCCCAGCCAGAAGGCGACCGAGGACTACATCTCCGGCCGATTCGGCTGATTCGAATTCCTGAACGGATGCCCCGTCGCGAACTGTCGCGGCGGGGCATTGCCTTGTTCTGCCCGCGCCGATAAGGTCGACTTGTCTGGGGGCTCTGGGGGGTTTCTTGCGTCTGTTGACGCTTTCTGTTTTCCGGGCCTGTCAGATTAATGGCAAGTGAACGATTTTCTAATTGTATGGGGGTACAATGGGAAAGATTCGAACGGTGAGCTCGTTGCTCACCGGAGCGCTCGTGGCGGCGTTCGTGCTGGTGGGCGCGGGCAGCGCCAGCGCGTCTGAGGGCGTCGGGACCTTGGCGTGCGGTTACTGGGTGGACGGCAGCGGTGGTGGCAACATCACCAACTGTTCCGGTTACGCCCGCTGGGGCGTTTGGGAGTACTACTTCCCCGCGGGCCAGACTCACCGGGCGTGCATCGGTGCTGGCCAGACGCACCACATCGGCGCGGACAGCAGCATTCGCAGCGCCTACCTGAGTGGCGAGAGCTGCTGATCGTTCGTGCATGAGGAAAGGCCCGTGTCCGGTGACGCGGGCCTTTCGCTGCCCAGATGCCATCATCTCCGGCTGCCTCGGCTAAATTCACGCGGGTGAGCCCGCAGAGCAAGTCCCGCAAGAAGAAGCAAGGCAAGGCACCCGCCCGCCGGCCGGAGCAGCAGTCCCCGTACGGGGCGTTGCTCGAGTCCGCGGCCGCGCTGCGTTCGGAGTCGTGGTTGCTCGCGGACGCCTGGGCGAGCGAGCTGTACGCCACGCTCTGGCTCGCCGGATCCGGGTACGACCCGTTGATCGCGGCGCTGCGGGCGATGGACGACCCGGCGGCGCTCACCGCGTTGCGCGCGTTGTCCGGTGTGGGCTCAGCGGAGATCAGGGCCAATGCGGCCGCTGCCGCGGAAACTGTTGCGGCACGCGGTGTCGCCGAGCCTTCGTGGTACTCCGCCGGTGCCTCGCTGGAGTTCCGCGAGGCCTTCCTCGTCACGAACCTGTTGGGGGACGTGGAAGTCGTCGCGATCACCCAGGAACGTGCGGGCGCCGCGGAGACCGTCCTGTTCATGCGCCAGCCCGTGCTCGGGGCCACCGCCATCGAGCTGTTCGCGACCCCCGACGAGGGCACCGTGGCGTTGCTGGAGGACATGATCGCCTCGACGCCGGACGCGTTCCGGGACGCGATCACGCCGTTGAGCGCCACGGACGTCTACGACCGGGTGTGGCCGGACATCGAGCAGTTCTGGGCGGACGGGCCCGACGACGAAGCAGAAGAGGGCCTGATCGGGGACGAGGACGTGCGGCACCCCGTTCAGCTGATCGCGCTCGCTGACGCACGCGTGAGCGCTTTGGTGCCCGACGGGTACGAGATCCCCTCGCTCAGTCCGGAAAGGACGGACGAGGTGGTCGAGGCGTTTCTGGCTTCAGAGCACGGGCTGCCGGACGTCGAGGCCGCGCGGGCGTTCGCGCGAATCGTCGCCGGTGCGGCGGTCGAGCAGAACAGGGATCCCGTTGTGTACGGGCCGGCGTCGCTCACCGCGGTGCTGATCCTGAACGTGGCCGCGCGCGTGCACGTCTCCGACGCGGATCTGGCGCTGCTGCCGGAGATCGTGCGGGCGTGGGCGTACTTCACCGTGGACGCGCGGGATCTGCCGCGCGACGAGGCGCGGGCGGCGTGGGACGAAGAACTGCCCACCGTGCTCGCCGAGTTCTCGGAGGCTTACGCCGATCCGGAGCTCGCGGCCGAGCGCGATGGGCAGTTCCGCTGAGCTGTTAGAGGCTCTCGTCGCCACCGTAGCCGGGCATCCGGCCGGTGACGACGAAGACCGTGCGCTTGGCGACCGACACGGCGTGGTCGCCGTAGCGCTCGTAGAAGCGGCCGAGCAGCGTCACGTCGACTGCGGCCGCGACACCGTGCTGCCACTCCTTGTCCATGATCACCGAGAACAGGTGGCGGTGGATGTCGTCCATCGCGTCGTCCTCGGTCTCGAGGTTGCGCGCGCGGTCGACGTCCTTGTTGCGGATGATGTCCGCCGCCGCGGTGGCGAGCTTGACTGCGATCCGGCCCATCTCGGCGAAGTACGGCTGCACGTCCTCGGGCAGCGCCGACGCCGGGTGCCGGCGCCGCGCGGCCTTCGCCACGTGCAGGGCCAGGTCGCCCATGCGCTCGACGCTCTCGGCGGCGTGGATCACCGCGAGCACGGTGCGCAGGTCGGTCGCGACCGGCGCCTGCAGCGCGAGCAGTGCGTACGACTGCTCCTCGATGCTGGAGCGGACGTCGTCGACCTTCTGGTCACCGCTGATGACCTGTTCCGCAAGGCCGAGGTCGGCCTGCAGCAGGGCGGCGGTCGCGTTCTCCATCGCCTCGGCGACCATGCCGGTCATGTCGGCCAGTCGGTCGGCGAGCTGTTCTAGCTGGTCATGGTAGGCCTCGCGCATGGCGCTCAGCCTACGTCCCGACCATCGCGGCAGCGACATTCCAGCATGAACCGCAGGTGAACCGCAGGCGAATCACTTCGCGCACGGGTCCTGCGCCGCGTTCACGACGTCCAGCTTGTCGCCGGTCTGTCCCTGACCCTGGTTGCCGGCCTGGGTGCCCGCCTGAGGTGCCACGACCTTGTCGTCGAAGTTCTCGCCGATGGTCAGCACGATCGCCCCGCCCATGTCGGGTGACTCCACCAGTTCCGCGCTGGGCACCGCGGCCTTGAGGGTCGCGGCCTTGTTCTCGTTGCCCTTCGCGTACTTGATGGTGGTCTTCGCGGCCTTCTCCGGCGAGTTGTCCTTTCGGGCGACCTTGAAGCCCTTCTGCTCCAACGCGGTCGAGGTCCTGGCGACGGCGCCGGCGTTCGTCGGGTCGCCGTTGAGCACCTGGATGGAGACTTCCTTGGGGTCGATCACCGTGCCGGGCTGCTGCGCTGGTGCGTTGCCGGGGTCACCGGCCTTCGGGTCGGTCGGCTTCTCCTGCGGCAACGGCGTTCCGTCGATGATCGTCTGGAACAGCGTCTTGACCTCGTTGTCCCGCAGCCGCTCGATGTTGTCGTTGTTCGACTTCGTCGGGCCCTCGTCGGTCCAGTGCGGCATCGTCACGAACGAGACGCGGCCCGCGTCGAGGCTCTGCAACGAGTTCGCGAGCTCCAGGAGCTGTGCGACACCGATGTTGTCGCCGACCGTGGACTTCGTGAGGGCGTTGATGAAGTTGTTGAGCTTGGTCGGGCTCAGCAGCACCTCGTTCGACAGCGCCTGGCGCAGCATCGCCGAGAGGAACTGCTGCTGCCGCTTGATGCGGTCGAAGTCCGTACCGCCGTCGCCCGCGACCTTGCGGGCGCGCACGTACTGCAGCGCCTGGTCGCCCTTGAGCGTGTACTTGCCCGGCTTTTCGATGACGACGCCGAGCTCTTCGTCCTTGATCGCGATGGGCGTGCAGATCTGCACACCGCCGATCGCCGTCGACATCTCGCGGAAGCCGACGAAGTCGATGCTGACGAAGTGGTTGATCTTGAGGCCGGACAGCTGCGTCATCATGTTGGCGACGCACTCGGGCCCACCGTCGTTGTAGACGGAGTTGGCCAGGACCTCTTTCTCCGGCGCCAGCGGGCCGCCGTACTGACCGTTGTCCGGGTTCCAGCTGCGGCACGCGGGCCGGTTGACCCGCACGTCACGCGGCAGGGACACGACGACCATGCGCTTACGGTCGGCGGGGATGTGCGCGAGCATGATCACGTCAGAGCGCGCGCCACCCTCTGTGGCCGTCGTGCCGACGTTGTCGCCGGCCTTCGCGCCCGCCCTGGTGTCCGAGCCGACCAGCAGGAAGTTCTCGTCACCGAGCTGCTTCTCCGCCTGCTGCACCGCCTGCGAGTTGCCGCCGAGCGCGTCGATCCTCTGGATCTTGGAGTCGGCCCACTGCATCGCGGCCCAGCCGATGCCGGTCGACGCGAACACCGCGGCCGCGGCGGCGATCGCCCCGACCTTGGCCCCGCGCATCATCCTGCGCTGCTTTGGCGTGCGGCCGGTGACCTTCGGCTCGTGGTCCTCTTCGCCGAGCGTCACCGGGTCCGCGAACTGGGTGGCTTCCTCGAGATCCTCGTCGCCGTCCTTGACCCACGGCATGAGCTTGGCGCGCCGCTCCTTGCGCTGGCGCTCCTGCTCGAGCAGTTCGTCGTGCACCGCGGAGAACCGCGCGAGGGTGTGGTCGACCTCGCGACGCTTCTTCACGTCGTCGCCGATGGCCTCCATCTCGGTGGTGAGGCACGCAGGGTCGATCTCGTCGCGCGTCTCGATCTTGGCCACACCCGCCGCCGAGGCGATCTGGGTGGCTTCGGGGCCAGGCAAGTCGGCCTTGGGCTCCTCGATCGGCGCGGGTCCGTCCGGCGCTGCGACGAGCCGGTTGGAGATGCCACCACCGGGCATCGGGCGGGGGCCGCTCGACTCTGCCCGTGGGGGCATCGGCCGCGGGCCGCTGGACTCCGCGCGTGACGGCATCGGCTGCCTGCCGGTCATGTCCCCGTTCGG
>NZ_VSRL01000069.1 GCF_012184385.1 Lentzea indica | reverse complement strand
ACCGCGCGTGGGCGGTCGGGCGCTGCGGGTCACCGATCACCTGGTCGGCGAGCCGTAGCGCCGTGTCGAGATCGCCCGCGAGCGCCGCGGCTTCCGCGCGCAGGGCCGGCATCGGATCGGCGGACTCGGCGGTCGGCGTGAGCCGCAGGATGGCCTGGCGCGCCAGTGGAACGAGGGCACCCGAGTCGGTGAGCAGACCCGTCGCGAACGTGCCCTCACTCGCGGGCAGGTCTGCCCCCGCCGCCTTGGCGAGCAGCACCTCACGCACCTTCTCGTCGAGGCAGTCGAGGTCGTGCCGGAACTGCTCGACCAACCCCGCCGGGATCACCACCGGACCGGTGAGCCTGCCGTCGGCGAGCTGACCGGTCTCCTGCAGCGCGATGACGAACCGGTCCACCAGCGACGGCATGCCGCCGGTCTGCTCGAACAGGAAGTCGGTGAGCGGGTCGGAGGGCGGGTGTCCGAGGACGTCCGCCGCGCGGTGGCCACCGCGGCCCGGTCCAGCCTGCCGAGCACGACCGGTGGGCGGCACCTGACGAGCACCGCGCCCAACGCGCTGAGCGCGTGCGGCCGCGGCCATGGCCGGTAGGCGACGACCATGCGGTGCGAGCGTGCGACGGCCAGCCTGCGAAGCCGGTCGAGCGTCACGTCGTCGAGCCCGTGCGCGTCGTCGACCAGCAGTGCCGCGGAAGCGTCCTCTGTGTACTCGTGGACGACGGGAACACCGGCGTCGCGGTAGATGCGGGCGAGTGTTTCCAGCATCGCGGTCTTGCCGCAACCACCGGGGCCGGCGACGGCCGCGACCAGCGGTCCGTGTGGATCTGCGACGACGTCACGACAGAGCCGTTGTGCCGCGGACGGCAATGGGTGCTCCTTCTCTTGATCGTTTCCCCGACGGCTCTACGGGTATCGGCGTTCTGCCTGAAATCTTTAGGCCAGGAATCTTTAGCGCGGCACCCATTCGCTGTTCGCGCCACACAGGACCACGCACGGCAGCTCCCCCGGCACGTCCCCCTTGAGGAACGCGGCGAACGCGACGGCTCCCGCGGGCTCGACCGCGATCCGGAACTCCTCCCACAGCCGGTCGCGGGCAGCGAGCAGTTCCTCATCGGACACCAGCACCGACGAAACATCGTGCTGCCGCAGGATTTCCAGCGCGAGCTCGCCCGCGCGGGTGGCGCCGAGCGCGTCGGCGGCCACGGAGTTCACGGTCGAGTCGACGGGCACACCGGCTTGGAGAGCGTTGTGCATCGCGCGGCAGTTCTCGGGCTCGACGGCGATGATGTGGCGTCCGCCGGACGCCAGTGCCGCGCCTGCCACCAGGCCGCCGCCGCCGACTGCGATGACGATCGAGTCCACTTCGGGTGCGTCCTCGACGATTTCCCGGGTGACCGTTGACTGGCCCTCGATCACCTTGGGGTCGTTGTACGCCTCGATGTAGGTCGGGCCGAAGTCATGTGCGGCCATGGCGGCCTCGGCGTAGGTGCTGCCGTGGCGGATCAGCTTGGCGCCCAAGGCTTCGATGCGCGACGTCTTGGTCTCGGGGGCGGTCACCGGGACGAAGACCGTGGCATGTGCGCCCAGTAGTTGGGCGGCCTGGGCGACCGCGATGCCGTGGTTGCCGCCGGAGGCGGTGACGACCTCGGAGACGTTCTTCGGGACGTTCAGCGACAGCAGTTTGTTGACCGCGCCGCGGATCTTGAACGAGCCGGTGAGCTGGAGGTGCTCCAGTTTGAACACCAGCGGCCGGCCGTCGACTGACACGCGCATTACCGGGGTGCGGCGGACGTACTGCGACAACGTTCTCATGAGACCAGCTTCCACAAGAACTGCACGAGAGTCACGATGCCCAGCAGGAAACACACCAGCACGAAGGTGCCGCCGACCATGACGATCAGGCAGGCGCCCCACGACGTCTCCTCGTCCGGGGTGGCGTCGAGCTCGTGCTGCAGCTCGATGCGCGCCTCCAGGTAGAGGGAGGCCAGGCGGGTCCGTGCGGTTTCGGTGGGGCCTCGTCGACTCGGCCCTGCCAGCTCAGCGCTCCCAGCCTGGCCTCGGCGCGGCGGTAGGCGCGTTCGAAGGCCTGGGTTTCTTCAGGGTCGCGTTCTTCCGAGAGGTAGGTCCAGCGACCGGCCTGGGCCGGCTGGCCGAGTGTCCGGTAGACCTCGGCCAGTCGTTCGCGCAGGTCCAGCCGGTGCGGGTAGGTGCCGACGAGTCCGGCGACGCGCTGACGTGCGCGAAGCACGCTCGCGAGGTCACCTCGTCGCAACTCCTCGGCCGCTTTGTGGAGCGTCAGCTCTACCGGCATGAAGATTAGTTTCGCAGGTAGGGCTAGCTTTGACCTGTGTTTGGCCTATCGCTGCTGGTCTCCGGTCTCGCCTGGTGGCTGGGGCTGTACCTGCTCGCCCGCGATCCGCGCAAGCCGTTGTTGTGGTGGGCGGGCGCGGGAATGATCGGCTATTCGGCGGTGGTCGTCGTGCCGCATCCGGTGCTGATCGGTGTACCTGCGCTGGCCTGGACGGGTGCGATCCTGTTGCTCGCCCGGCCGGAGTTGATCAGGTGGTGGCTGGTCGCCCTGGTGCCGTTCATCGCTGTTTCGTTCTGGCTGCCGTGGGTCGTGCTGCTCCCTTTGGCCGTGTCGACGGTTCTAGCCATAAGGAAACGCGCTTACTTTTCACTCGTTGGAGTGATGTTCGGGCTGTCGGCTGCCGCCTTCCTGCTGCAACTTCTGCCGAACGCGCTGACGCTGCCGATGATCGGTTTCGATCTGGTGGTGTTCGGGGTGCTCGTCGCCGTCACCGACGCGGTCGAGGAGGGCGAGGCGATCCGCTCGGACATGCTGCGGTCGCTGGTGATCGCGGGCTTCACGGCGGTGCTGTTCGGGTCGCAGGTGATCCTCTTCGACGGTCCGGCTCAGCTCGTCTTCACGACCGTTGCGGCGGCGATCGCGGTGCAGGTGCTCGCGAACCCGCTCGCGTCCGTGGTCGACAGGCTCGCCCTGCCGTCCGTCGCGGCTGAGCGCGCCGAGCTTCGTGAGGCCGCGGAGTCCCTGCCGAAACGCCGGCCGCTGGTCACCGACGACCCGGCCGAGTTCGCGCGCCTCACGCGCAAGGCGTTGAGTCACTACGGAGATCTCGGGAAGCTCGTCGCGAGTCCGTTGATCGCGCTCACCGATGAGGGCGCGCCGCTCGACAGAGCCGCCCAGCTGAAGAGTTTGCTGCTGGCGAGCATTCAACGGCTGAAGCCGGCCGATGGCGATTTCGGCACGAGTGACGAATGGCGTTACTACAACGCCGTGTACTTCTACTACGTCAAGGGAATCCGCCCGTATTCGGTCCGGACCAAGCGCGAGGACCTCGACGCCGAGGACCGCCGCGCGCTGCAGTGGTTCGTGACACAGGTGCCCGAGCGGACCCTCCACAACTGGCAGAACGCCGCCGCGCGCCTGGTCGCGGCCGATCTGATGGCAGGAGTTGGCAGCGCTTGACGTGGTTCTGGCAGCGCTGAGCGGGCGATCGTCAGGCCATGTTGAAATTCGCCTTGAAACTCGACGGTGTCGCTTCGTTCGCGCTGGGTCTGCTGACCCTGCTGATCCGCCCGGAAGTCGGCATGCCGACGGGCTGGCAGATCGGGCTCGGCCTTTTCTGCGTGGTTTACGGCCTGTTCGTCTTCACCCTGGGCACGCGCGCCGTTCCGGATCGCCGGATCGTGCTGCTGATCATCATCGGCAACCTGGTGTGGGGAGTGGACAGCATTCTCACGGCCGAGCTGAAGTGGTTCCCGCTCACCGACGCCGGCGTCGCGATGGTCCTCGCACAGGCGCTTGCCGTGATCGGCTTCGCGGTGCTGCAGTTCATCGGCCTCAGGAGCGCAGCGTCCGCGAACGACCGCGGAACTCGGCCACGATCTCAGTCCCTCGCCTGACCGTGATGTCGTAGATCCCGCTGCGGCCGAACCGGGTCCGTTCCACCGCCTCCGCCACCAGCTCGTCGCCCTCGTGCGCGGGCTTGATGAAGTCGATCTCAGCCGTGGCGGCGACGGTGACGGACCCGGCCCTGTTGCAGGCGCAGGCGAACGCCGTGTCCGCCAGGAGGAAGACGTAGCCACCGTGCGCGATGCCGTGACCGTTGATCATCAGCTCGGTGACCGTCATGCGCAGCAACGCGTACCCGTCGCGCAGTTCGACGGGCTCGATGCCCAGGGCGTTGGAGGCCTTGTCAGCGGCGAGCATTTCGGCAGGACCATTCATTCGTGGAGCGTAATCACTCTGGCAGCGGTGTCACGACGCATGCGCGTCCGCTTATGGTTCCGCTGCTTGATCGCTCATCATCGGAGGTGGTCACCATGGCTGGATGCTCTTGCTGCGGCTCGTGCACGGGTCCGGGCTGCGGGTGCTGCAGCAGCTGTTAGAGGCCTCGGGCGAAACGAGCAAAGGCCGCCGCGGGGACGGAAGATCCCGCGTCGGCCTTTGCCCGGCAGGGGCCGATCAGCCCGTGTAGACCTTGAACATGTTCGTGAACTCCCAGTTGGACTGTGAGATTCCACTGCACGTGGGCGAAACTCCGCCGCCGGGGCACGAACCGTTGTCGCGGCCCGCCGACCAGAACGCGATCCGCCCGACGTGGTTGGCCCGTGCGTAATCGAGGACCTTGCGCGCGTCGGCCTGGGTCGTCGTCATGCCGGTGTCGTTGCGTCCGATCATCGGTGTGAGGCCGAGCGACGCTTTCAGTTGCGCATCGGACTTGCCCGGCCAGATCGCGCGCATCTGCCCGAGGGTGGCGTTGGAGGCGGCGACCATCGCGTCGCCCCAGTTGCCCGTGTAGCCGAAGTTCATCAGCATCGGGTTCACCAGGACGTTGACGCCCTTGGCTGCCGCGTCCTGCAGTACCTGCACGGAGTACGGGTCCATGCCGTAGTCCTGGCCCTGGATGCGCATCGTGTAGCTGACCGTGGTGCCGCGGGTGTCCTGCAGCCGTTTCAACGCCGTGTTCACGATCGCCTGCGGGATCGTCGCCTCGACGTCCACGTCGATGCTGTTGCTGCCGACGGCGTCCAGCACCGCTACGTAGGCGTTGTACAGGGCGTCCGCGCTTGAGCAGACGTGCTCCAGGTACGGGCCCATCGCGCCGCCGGTCGCGACGATCACGCTGCCGCCGCGCGCCTTCAACGCGTTGACGTCGTTGACGATCCGGCTGTCGTTCAACGGGACCGTGCCGCCCCACGCGGGGGAGCAGCCGCTCGAGGAGCCGAGCGCGAACGCCAGGGTGAAGACCTTCTGGCCGGTCGCGTTGGCCACGTCGACCAACGACGGCGAGGGCATCGTGATGTCGATGTACGGCGCGACGCGCGCGCTACCCGGCGTTGGTGGCACATCGGAAGTCGTTGTGGTGGTGGGAGTCGTGGTCGACGTCGGAGGAGTGCCACCGCCACACGGAACGCCGTTGAGCTTGCAGTTCGCCGGCACCGCGGAGCCGCTCACCAGGAAGCCGAAGCTGGTCGAGGCGCCTGCGGAGACGTTGCCGTTGTACTCGCGGTTGGTGAACGTGTGGTGGTTGCCGCTGCTGGTCAGCGTGGCGTCCCAGTAGGAGCCGACGGACGCGCCGGCGAGGTCGAACTCGAGCTTCCATCCGGTCAGCGCGGTCGTGCCCGCGGTGATCGTGTACTTGCCCTGGTAGCCGGAGCCCCAGGTCGAGTCCTGGCTGAACGTGGCCGATTCACCGGCGGCGGAAGCGGGCGCGATGGCGACGAGTGCGGCCACCAGTGCGGTGGCGGCCCCGGCGGCGAAAAGGGCGAAACGAGCCATCGGGTGGTCCTTCCGGCAGGGGTGGAAGGGGTGGTGTGGGAACGCGGGGCGCGTCGCGTTCCCACACCACGTGCAGGGAGGTGCTCACACGCTCAGCACCTGCTCAATCACGGTAAGTGGCCTAGACCACAGCGTCAATGGGTCTAGACCTCTTCTGTCCGGCGGACAGTGGAACAATTCGGCGGGTGCGTGGAGCCACTGGAATCGGATCGCTGCCCGGAACCGACATCGACGAGGCGGCGCGCGTCGTCGTCGGAGAGCTGCCTGAGCTGCCGCACGTGCCGGAGCTGCCTGGCCGGGGAGTCGGCGCGGACATGATCGGCCGCACCGCCGGCCTGCTCGTCGACCTCGCGATCGAGGTCGTCACGTCCGGCTACCGCGTCACCCCGCGCCCCGGCCGCGATCACCGGCGGGCTGTCGATCTGCTGCGCGGTGACCTGGACGCGTTCGACGAGGCGTTGGAACGCGCGGGTGCGCAGCCTTCAACGGTCAAGGTGCAGGCGGCCGGGCCGTGGACGTTGATGTCGAACATCGAGCTGATGCGCGGCCATCGGGTGCTCACGGACCGCGGCGCGGTGAAGGAGTTCTCCGAATCGCTCGCCGAGGGTCTCAAGCAGCACGCGGCCGAGGTTGCCAGGCGCACCAAGGCGAAGGTCGTGGTGCAGCTCGACGAACCGGGCCTGCCCGCCGTGCTGCAGGGCCTGCTGCCGACGCCCTCGAAGCTCGGCACCGTGCCCGCCGTGCCCGAACAGGACGCTCGCGGGGTGCTGGCCACCGTGATCGAGGCCTTGAAGGACCACGAGGTGATCGTCCACTGCTGTGCTCCGCATCCTCCGTTGACGCTGCTCAGGGAGGCCGGTGCGGCGGCGATCGCGTTCGACGCGACGCTGATCAAGGGGGCGGAGGCGCTCGACGAGATCGGCGAGACGTGGCAGGCGGGCACGACGCTGGCGCTGGGTCTGGTGCCGAGCATCGATCCCGGGACGCCGGTGACGTTGAAGGAAGTCGGGCAGAGGGCGTTCACGCTGGTCGACCGTCTCGGCTTCCCGCGGTCGATTCTCGCCGAGCAGGCGTTGGCCACTCCGACGTGCGGTCTGGCGGGTGCGACGTCCGGTTGGGTCAAGCGCTCGCTGTCGCTGACCCGTGATCTCTCCTCTGCCTTTTTGGAACCGCCCGAGGGCTGGTGATGTCCGGTTTGGGCGGCTAGTCTGCTGCGAACTATTAGGAAACTTTCTTAACCGTAGGCTACCGCCGGGCCTGGATCGGGAGTTCCCCTCATGCGCATCAGACGTGCGGCTCTCGTTGCCGCAGTGCTCACAGGTGTGGTCGCGGCGCCTGCTCAGGCGGCCCCCACCGGGTACATCAGGCTGGATCAGATCGGTTTCGGCACCACCGAGGCGAAGCACGCCTACGTGCTCGGTGGTGCCGCGAACACCAAGTTCAGCGTTGTCGACAGCCGCGGCCGGACCGTGCTGACCGGCAGGACCGGGGCCTCGACGGGTTCGTGGAGCACGAAGTTCCCCTCCGTGCACCCGATCGACTTCTCCAGGGTCAGCACGCCGGGGACGTACCGGATCAAGGTCGGCTCGGCGACCTCGCCGACGTTCAAGGTCGACTCGCTGAACAGGCTCTTCCAGCCGATCGCCAACAACACCGTCGAGTTCTTCCAGGCGCAGCGCGACGGCGCCAACGTCGTTCCCGGCCGGCTGAACCGCAAGCCCGCACACCTCACCGACCGCGACGCGATGGTCTACGAGGAGCCCGTGTTCAAGGGCGAGGGCGGCGACGAGATCGCGGCGCCGTTGAAGCCCACCGGCACCAAGGTCGACCTCGAGGGCGGCTGGTTCGACGCGGGCGACTTCGTGAAGTTCACCCACGCGTCGTCGTACTCGACCGCGTCGATGCTGCTGGCGTTGCGCAACAAGCACAACGACGCGCTGTACGAGGAGGCCAAGTTCGGCCTCAAGTGGCTCGACAAGGCGTGGGACGAGAAGACCGGCACCCTCTACGCCCAGGTCGGCATCGGCACCGGCTCCGAGGAGTTCGGCTTCGTCGGCGACCACGACGTGTGGCGCCTGCCGGAGGCCGACGACAAGCTCGACGTGAAGCCGGGCGACAGCGAGTACTTCATCAAGTACCGCCCGGTGTTCCGCGCGAACAAGGCCGGCGAGAAGATCAGCCCGAACCTGGTCGGCCGCGTGGCGGGTTCGTTCGCGCTGGCCGCGCAGATCGAGGCTCACAGGAACCCGCGTCTCGCGTGCGCGTACCTGGAGAAGGCGGCCAAGCTGTTCGCGCTGGCCAAGACCTCCGAGCCCGGCGAGCTCGTGACGGCGTTCCCGCACGCTTACTACCCCGAGTCGTCGTGGACCGACGACATGGAGTTCGGCGCCACCCAGCTCGCTCTGGCCGCGAAGGCGTTGAACGACAAGCGCTACGGCCAGTTCGCGCGCGGCCGCGACGCACTGGGCCAAGGAGTTCCTGGCGACGGCCGACCCCGACACGCTCAACGTCTACAACATCTCCGCGCTCGGCCACGCCGACCTCTCGAAGCTGCTGAAGGCGGGCGTGCCGGGCGCCGAGGTGACCGAGGCGCAGATCGTCGGCGACCTCCAGCGCCAGCTGCAGCAGGGTGCGGACGCGTCGAAGAACTCGCCGTTCCGCACCGCGGCCAACGTCGAGACCTGGGACGTCGGCTCGCGCACGTTCGGCTTCATCACGACCGCCGCGCTGTACCGGAAGCTCACCGGCGACAAGAAGTACGAAACGTTCGGCACGCAGCAGCGCGGCTTCGCCCTCGGCACGAACGCCTGGGGCACCACGCTGATCGTCGGTGTCGGCTCGAAGTTCCCGGAGTGCCCGCACCACCAGGCGGCGAACCTGTCCGGCTCGCCGAACGGTGGCTCGAAGGTGCTGGTCGGCGCGGTGATCAACGGTCCGAACGACGCCTCTCTGTTCGGTGACCTCGGCGAGATGCCGCCGGGTTCCGTGGACTGCACCAAGCCGTACACCAAGGAGTTCGACTCCGCGAAGTCCGTGTTCGCCGACGACCTGAGGTCGTGGCCGAGCTCAGAGCCTGCCATCGACTTCACGGCGACGGGCGTGCTCGGCTTCTCGCTGATCGCCAACTCCTGAGTGGCGCCGGCGCGAGCCCGGGTGTCCAATTCGGACTTGTGCTCAGGCTCGCGCTGGTCTTCCTGCTGTTCTTCTCGGCCGGTACGGCGCACGCGCTGCCGTTGAACGCGGGCTGCCGAGTTCCCGGCGTGCACGACCCGGACGTGATCCGGGTCGTGCACGCCGTCGGTCTTTCGCTGCGGGTCAGCGACAAGGTGATGCTCGCGGGGTTCGCGCCCGGCTGGGTCGAGTCGCACATGAACAACCTCGACTGCGGCGACCGGGATTCTCTGGGCGTGTTCCAGCAGCGGCCGTCGATGGGCTGGGGCATGCCCGAGCAGATCATGGACGTGTCCCATGCCGCGCGCCGGTTCTTCGAGCACGCGGTGAAAGTAGATCGGCCGGACCTGACGTCGGGCTTGCTCGCCGACGCGGTGCAGCAGTCGTGCTGTCCGGAGCGCTACGACCAGGCGCTGGACCGGGCCTCGTTCATGCTTCGCCAGGCTTGGCAGGGCGGGCCCGAGGTCGTCGACGGCGTCACGTACGTGGTGGAGGACGGCGATGTCCTGGCCGGTCACGGGCAGCTGAGCACGTCCGGTGACTTCGTCGGACGTCCGTCGGTGGCAGGGCGTCTGGTGTACGCGCGGACGGTTCGCGGTGAGGTGAAGGTGCTGGCTGACGGCGCGTGGCGGCTGGTGGCTTCCGGTGTGGCAGGTGACCCGGAGGCCATGGTCCGTCCTGATGGGACGGTCGGCCTGTACAGCCTGCTCGCGGCCGTGTGCACCGCCTCGGTGCGGGCTGGGAACCGTTGGGCGACCGTCGTTTCATCGACACCGTGTCCGCGCTGCCGGACGGCACCGTCTACGCGCGCAAAGCCGACGGCGACGTGCTCAAAGCCGGTTGAACGGCTCCGCGTACCGGAACGGCCCAGCCGGGACCTCGGCGAACAGGCGCGCCTGGAAGTGCGGCCGCCACTCGGGAACAGGCGGCGTGATCCCGAACTCCTCGGCCAGCCTGAAGCCGAACCGCGAGTAGTAGGCCGGGCTGCCGAGCAGGATCACCGCGCGCTCGCCACGCGCCTCCGCCGCCCCGAGAACGCTGTGCACCAACGCCTTGCCCACGCCGCTCCGCTGGTGGTCCGGGTGCACGCTGATCGGCCCGAGCCCGAGCGCCGGCACGTCACCGATGTACCCGCGCGTGCA
Source organism: Lentzea indica (assembly GCF_012184385.1). GTDB lineage: Bacteria > Actinomycetota > Actinomycetes > Mycobacteriales > Pseudonocardiaceae > Lentzea > Lentzea indica. Next base: position 27,299 of record NZ_VSRL01000069.1, on the reverse strand, counting down.
CACGACGTGCCCGATCACGCCGTCCGCGACCAGCGAGTACTCCGGGATCCAGCCCTCGTCCTCGCGCAGCCAGTCGATCAGCTCGGCCTCCGGCCCGTCCTTGAACGCGAGGTTGGTGACGGTGCGAATGGCGTCGATGTCTGCGGGTGTCTCCCGCCGGATCAGCATGACGCGCACTTTCTCCCGGTACGTCGTCGCGCGCCACCGAGTTTCCGCCGCCATAATCCGCAGCGTGGTCGTGAGACAGACCGTGATGGTGTGCGTACTCGCCGTGTTGGCCTACCTCGGTTTGTGGTGGGCGTTCAGCTCGTCAGGCGAACCCACGCCGGCGGCACCGGAATCGATGTTCCTCACCGACTACTCGAAGGCGGAGAAGGGCAGCTGCGTCAGGTTCAACGGCCCCGGCGAGGACGACCTCGGCCTGACCGTCATCGACTGCAAGGGTGAACGGGCCGCGCTGAAGGTCGGGACCGTGCTCAACGAGACGAGGGCCGAGTGCCCACGCGGCGAATACAAGGTGTTGCGCGACACCAGGCACAACGCGGCGCTGTGCCTGTTGCCGAACGCCGAGCGGGGCGACTGCTTCGAACTGGACACGGAGGACCTGCAACGGTCTGTGGTGTCGAAGTTCGACTGTGCGGCGCCGCGGGTGAACGTGCAGGTCGTCGACATCGCTGAGAAAAGTTGCCCCGAAGAGGCGGAACTCGGTGTTCCCTATGAGGACATGACGCTCTGCCTGAGGAGGGTGCGTTGATCTTCTTCGAGGATCCCGCGCAGTTCGACGCCTGGTTGCACGAGAACGGCGCGCAAGAAACCGAGCTGTGGATCAAGTTCGCCAAGAAGAGCTCGGGGCTCAAGTCGATCAACTACGACCAGGCGCTGGACATCGCGTTGTGCCACGGGTGGATCGACGGGCTCACGCGATCCGTGGACGAGACCTACTACTCGCAGCGGTGGACGCCGAGAAGGCCTCGCAGCAAGTGGTCCAAGCGCAACTGCGCCAAGGTCGAGGCGCTGATCGCGGCCGGCAAGATGCTGCCGGCGGGGCTCGCCCAGATCGAGAAGGCGAAGGCGGACGGGCGCTGGGAGGCTGCGTACGCGGGCCCCGCGACGATCGAGGTGCCCGATGACCTCGTCGAAGCGCTCAAGGCCAACCCCGCTGCCGCCAAGGCGTTCGGGACGCTGAACAGCCAGAACCGGTTCGCCATCCTGCTGCGCATCCACGATGCGAAGAGACCGGAGACACGGCAGAAGCGCATCGTCCAGTTCGTCGAAATGCTGGCCGACGGCCGCAAGCTCTACCCTTGAGCATCATGAAATGGTTCCGCCGCCGCAAAGCCGAAGACGTCGTCCCTGCTCACCTGCCGAACGCGGAGGAGGCGGCGCAACGGTTCTGGGAGCGGTGGTTCGAGCTGGTACCGGTGGTCAGCGCGGCGCTGGGCGACGGCGAGCCGCACCGCGTCGAGGACGAGCTCAAGGATCTCGTGAGCGCGTTGCACCCGGATCTGGTGTTCTCGCTCGAACAGGGCCACATGGCGATGTACGCGCTGGTGATCACCGGCCAGGAAGACCCGCGGCTGCGGCCCTACACCGACGCGTGGATCAAGGCCGCGCCGCCGACGGACATGGTGTGGGAGTTCCACGACTCGGTGCCGCCGGTGCCGGACCCGACCGAGGTGATCGTGAACCTCGGCGAGGTCCGCGTGAGGCTCGGCGACTACCGAGTTGTGGCCCAGGTGGACGGTGACGTCGTGGACGTCGCGGTCTACCACCCGGCGCTCGCGGAGCTGAGCGACCAGCAGCGGCAGACGATGACGTTCCTGCCGCTGGACGTCACTCTCGGCGAGCGGCTGGCGGGGGAGCGGCTGCGGCGCGTGGAGACCGCGCAGCTCGAGCCGGAGGGCACGATCAGCCTGCTGGAACTGCGTTCACTCGTTCGGACACTCGCTCAGGTCGCGGACGACTGAAACTGTCAGACCTGGTCACTAAGCTGTGGGACGTGAGCAGCGAGAGCCTTGAAGACGTCCCCGCAGAGGTGCGCGAGCGGCATGCCGTGCTCGCGGAAGAGGTGCGCTCGCACCAGTTCCGCTACTACGTGCTGGACGACCCGATCGTCACCGATGGTGAGTTCGACGCGCTGCTCAAGTCGCTGGAGGCCATGGAGGCCGAGCATCCCGGACTGGCCACGCCGGACTCGCCGACCCAGTTGGTCGGCGGCACGTTCTCGACACTGTTCAAGGCCGTCGACCATCTCGAGCGCATGCTCAGCCTGGACAACGTCTTCACCCAGGACGAGCTGACGGGCTGGTTCGAGCGCGTCCGCAAGGACATCGGCGAGGGCACGCACTTCCTGTGCGAGCTGAAGATCGACGGCCTCGCGATCAACCTGCTCTACGAGAAGGGCAAGCTGACGCGGGCGCTGACCCGTGGCGACGGCCGCACCGGTGAGGACGTGACGCTGAACGTCCGCACGATCGCGGACGTGCCCGAAGTGCTGAAGGGCTCCGACGAGTTCCCGGTGCCGGATCTCGTCGAGGTGCGCGGCGAGGTCTTCTTCGCGGTGGAGGACTTCCTGGCGTTGAACGCCTCGCTGGTCGAGCAGGGCAAGCCGCCGTTCGCGAACCCGCGCAACACCGCCGCGGGTTCGTTGCGGCAGAAGGACCCGAAGGTCACGGCGTCCCGCAAGCTGCGGATGATCTGCCACGGCATCGGCAAGACCGAGGGCTTCCAGGTGGCCCGCCAGTCGCTCGCGTACGAGGCGCTGAAGTCGTGGGGCCTCCCGGTTTCCTCGCACACCGAGGTGCTCACCGACTCGGCGACGTCCGCAAGAAGATCGAGTACTGGGGAGAGCACCGGCACGACGCGATCCACGAGATCGACGGTCTCGTCATCAAGGTCGACGAGGTGGCTCTGCAGCGCCGCCTGGGCACGACGTCGCGGGCCCCGCGCTGGGCCATCGCGTACAAGTACCCGCCGGAGGAGGCCACCACGACGTTGCTGGACATCCAGGTCCAGGTGGGCCGCACCGGCCGCGTCACGCCGTTCGCCCTGATGGAGCCGGTGAAGGTGGCCGGATCGACGGTCGCGCGGGCCACGTTGCACAACGCGTCCGAGGTCAAGCGCAAGGGCGTGCTGATCGGCGACCGCATCGTCATCCGCAAGGCGGGCGACGTGATCCCCGAGGTGCTCGGCCCGGTGCTGGCCGCACGCCCGGACGACGCGCGCGAGTTCGTGATGCCGACCCGTTGCCCCGAGTGCAACGCCGAGCTGCGCCCCATGAAGGAGGGCGACGTCGACATCCGCTGCCCGAACGCCGAGACGTGCCCCGGCCAGCTGCGCGAACGCCTGGCGTACCTGGCTTCCCGCGCCGCGCTGGACATCGAGGTGCTCGGCTACGAGGCCGCTGCCGCGATCACCGAGTCCACGGTGTACACGAACGAGGCCGACCTGTTCGACCTCGACGCCGAGGCCCTCGGGCAGATCGAGCGCTTCAACACGAAGAGCGGCGACCTCTCCGCGAACGCCGTGAAGCTGCTGGAAAACCTGGAAGCCGCCAAGTCCCGTCCTCTGTGGAGGGTACTGGTCGCACTGTCGATCCGCCACGTCGGTCCCACCGCCGCCCGCGCGCTGGCTCAGCAGTTCGGCTCGATGGACGAGATCCTCGCCGCGGACGAAGAGGTCCTGGCCGGCGCCGAGGGAGTGGGCCCGACGATCGCGACGGCCGTGGTCGAGTGGCGCGAAACGGCGTGGCGCCAAGGGGTCGTGGAGCGCTGGCGTGCCGCGGGCGTGCGGATGGAGGACGAGCGCGACGCGTCCATCACCCGCAACCTCGAAGGTCTGTCCATCGTGGTCACGGGCTCGCTGACCGAGTTCTCCCGCGACTCGGCCAAGGAGGCCGTTCTGGCCCGCGGAGGCAAGGCGGCAGGCTCGGTCTCCAAGAAAACCGCTTTCGTGGTCGTCGGCGACTCGCCAGGATCGAAGTACGACAAGGCCATCTCCCTGAAGGTCCCCGTCCTCGACGAGGCGGGCTTCCGCGTCCTGCTGGAGCAGGGCCCGGAGGCGGCGAGGGAGGTGGCCATCACCGGGGAAGAAGGCTCAGATGGCTGACCTGATCATCCGCCAGGCCACGGAGGCCGACCTGCCCGCGGTCAGCTCCGTGACGGTGGAGGCGTACCGCGTCGACGGCTACCTGGACGGCACCGAGGACTACGCCGACACCCTCGCCGACGCCACGTCCCGCTTCCGTGACGCCGAGGTGCTCGTGGCCGTGGACGATTCCGGCGTGGTGCTGGGATCGGTCACGGTCGTGCACCCCGGCACGCCCTACGCGGAGATCTCCCAGCCGGGCGGGCTGGAGTTCCGCATGCTCTCGGTCGCGTCCTCGGCGCGCGGCAGGGGCGTGGGCGAGGCCCTGGTGCGAGCGGTGATGGAGAGGGCTCGCGCCGCCGGTGTGGGACAGCTCGTCCTGTCGTCCTCGGAGAAGATGCTGGTGGCGCACCGGTTGTACGAGCGGCTCGGGTTCACGCGCCTGCCGGAACGCGACTGGGCGCCGTTGCCGGGCCTGAACCTGGTGGCCTACGCCTACGGAATGCCGCTCTGAGCAACCCCGCACACCGCCGCGCGTCCACCGGACATGGCCGCGGATGGGTCGCGAATGGGATCGGCTGTTGTCCTGCTGGTATCAGCGTTGCTGCTGGGCGGTTCGGCCACGCCAAGGACCCTGGCTGATCCGGACCGGACCCAGATCGCCGACATCGCCCAGCGCTACCTGGAAAACCGGGCGCTGAAGATCACCACAGGCCCGCAGACACCCGGCTTCGGCGTTCCGGTCACCCCAGCGCTGGTCGCGAAGCTCCAGATCCACGAGGCGAAGCTCGACGCCGACCGGACCTCGCGGTCCCTGACCCGCACGCGCTACCTGTCCGCGGAGATCAGGACGCGCGTGGACCGTGTCGATGTCGATCAGAGCGGCAGAGTCGTGGTGGCGCACGTCCAGGAGCACGGCGAGCTGTACTTCGCCACGCCCGGCACGGCCCCGTCCACCGGCTACGGCCTGCCGCACCTGCTGACCTTCAGCCGCGTCGACGAGGGCTGGATACTCGCCGATGTCACGCTCGGGCACTACAAGCACTGCGCGCTGCTTCCGGAAACCCAGCAACCGTCAGAGTGCTGACGGCGCACCGATCCGCGTTTACGCCATGTGTAACCGAACTCGCCAAGGCGAATTGCGCTGAACAGGCCAATTGAACGATCTGGAAACCTGCCATGCTGACTGTGCCTGGGGGCGCGAATGGGGGTTCGCGAGGAGTCGGGAGTTGCTGCGGGGAGGTTGCGGCGTCCTTCGTCCTTGTCTCTGTGAACGCCTTCGTTGTTGAACGAAGGGGGTTTCGATTGAGACGCAATGTGTTTTTTGGCGTGGCCGTTTTCGTGTCCGTCGTGCTGACCGCCGGCGGAACCGGTGCGTCCGCGGATACGGGTAAGATCAGTGCGCGTGACCGGAAGCAGATCGCGGAAATCTCGCAGACGTATCTGCAACACCGCGCGGACAGGGTGACCAGTCGTCCGCAAATCGAGGGTTTCGGCGTCAGGATGACGGACGAGCTCACAGCTGACCTGAAAGAGGACGTCGCCGAGCTCGCCGCCCGGCGGGACGATTACCGCGAGATCCATGGCGGGTATTCGCGCGCGCAGGTCGAGACAGTGGTAGAGCAGGTGTCCTCGGCTGGTGACGGCACGACTGCCCTCGCGCGGGCCAAGGAGAGGACGCGCCTCTACTACCACACGCCGAAGCCGGGGACGGAGACCTCGTCGGGCCACGAGCTCCAGCACAAGCTGACGGTGCGGCGCTCTGGTGGCAGCTGGGTGCTTTCGGGTGTGGAGGCTCTGCTCGGTAGTGGTCCGGCGCCGGCGACGCAGATGCGGAAGGCACCACCGACGTCCCACTGGAAGACGGCGGAGCCAGCGACGTACAAGCAGCCTGCTTCGGCGGTGAAGCCCGCGCACGGCTCGCGCGACGAGAAAGTCATGGCTGCGGCCTACTTCTACCAGGCGATGGTCAACTACGCCTACAAGTGGGGCAAGAACGCAAATCCGAATTTCCGCACGTACGACCAGGATTGCACGAACTTCCTCTCACAGATCATGATGGCGGGTGGTTGGGAGGACGTCGACGGTGATCGCACCAGCAACAGCTCCTGGTACTTGGGCACCTTTACCTGGACGACCAGCTACACTTGGGCAGCGGCGGAGAACTGGTACTGGTTCGCCTCTCAGCACTCCGGTCGGACCCGGTTGCTGACGAACGTGTACGACCTCGCAATCGCGGACGTGCTGCAGGCCAATTGGGACCCGTGGAACAACACCGTCATCGATCACTCCATGTTCGTGACGAAGGTCCAGGGCGGCGAGCGCTTCTTGACCTATCATACTGAGAACAAGGTCGACGTGCCGCTGGCGGAATTGCTCCGCAACAACCCGAATACGTTTTGGTATGCACACCGGACGTGATTCTCCGGTAGCATGAATTCATGACGAGAGCTGTTTTGGGCGCGCAGGGTGCACTGCACCCTGCGCGTTTCATTCTCGCGTCGGCATTGGTGCTGACGCTGGGGGCGTGCTCGACCGGTGAACAGGCTGGCGCGGACGATCCACGTGCGGCGGTGGACACCTACCTCGCCGCGATGAACAACAAGGACGAAGCAACGCTCCGCAAGATGCTCAGCGACGCTCAGCGAGACCAGGCGGCCGGTCATTTGTCCGCTCTCGGGGGCAAGGGGCTGAACGTCGAGTCGCTGAACGTCACCCAGGACTTCGGCCCGAACTTCGCCAACGCCCACGTGATCGGTCAGTACGCCGACAAGTCCCGCTACGACGAGCGGATCGTGCTGTCGAAGATCGACGATCGGTGGTACGTCGGCATCCCCGGCACGACCGCAGGCGTGCCTTCCGGCAAGACTACTGCTGCTGTGCCTTCATGATTCGTGTGCGCAGTGCGCTGTCTCCGGCAGCGCACCCGTACAGCAGATCCCGCAGCACCTCTGGGGGCAACGCTCTCAGCACGTCCTTCAGCTCCACGTCCTCGGCGTCCGGCGGCGGCACCGTCTCACCCCGGTCCAGCAACACCAGCCCGACCGCAACGCAGTGCTTGCAGAAGAACCCCTCCGACCCGTGCGGACAGCTGCACGCGCCCACCAGGTGCGTGCCCGACCACGAAAGCTCGACCACGTACGTCGCGTCGTCGCTGCCCCGCACCCGCGCCGCCACGTGCCGGCTGTACACCCGCAGGGACAGCACGGCGTCGCGGTAGGTCAGGCCGCGCCAGTACGACTTGGTGCCCGCGCGGTGCAACAGCAGCTCGGTGGTGAGGGTCGTCGACACGAAGGTCATCCAACCGGGTGACCCCAGAAAGGACCAACATGATCGTGATCGGCCCGCTCGAACCGTCGGACCGCGCCAGGTGGCAGGAGCTCTTCGAGGGCTACAACACGTTCTACGAACGCACGCTGCCACCGGAAACCTACGACGAGAAGTGGGAAGTGTTCCAGGCGGGCGAAAGCATCCACGCCCTGTGCGCCCGCGACGAGAACGGCATCGTCGGCATCACGCACTTCTTCAAGCACCCCAGCACGTCCGGCCCGGACGTCTGCTACCTGCAGGACCTCTTCACCGCCCCCGAGGCGCGCGGCAGGGGAGCCGGCCGCGCGCTCATCGAGGCGGTGACGGAGTGGGCGAAACTGCGGAACTGCTGCCGCGTCTACTGGCACACCAGCGAGTGGAACGAGACCGCTCGCAGGCTCTACGACCAGGTCGCCGAGAAGACCCCGTTCGTCCACTACCGCATCGTGCTCTAACGGGCCGTCGACTCCAGGTCCAGCAGCGTCACGGCGGCGCGGAAGTACTTGTTGGTGCCCAGGTCGCGCACGGTCTTGATGTTGAACGCGGCCTTCAGCTTCTCCGCGTCGCCCGTGCTCACGCCCTGCAGCGCGTCGACGGGGGCGTCCAGGATCTCGTTGAGCGGGAGGTTCTCGTACTGCTTGTCGAGGAGCATGTCGAGGTTCACGGTGATGGCCATGATCTTCTTACCTCCAGAAGGCGGTGCGATCACAGCCGATTCTGGTGGTAGATCACCGGTCGTGCAGAACGGCGAAGCGAGCTCGCGATCACCGCTTCCTCCGCATGACGGCGACCACGATCACCGTCGCGACCGCGAGCACGCCGGCGATGCCCAGCGCCAGATCTCCCATGGTCGGATCGATCTCTTGGGCTAGTACCAGGGCAAGCCGCATGCCTCCAAGCTAACCGTTGGAGGAAGGCGCCGCCCGAGCTTTCCGTGGGCCGCTGCAAGCCTGTGTCAACTTCTCGGCCCTGACGGGTCGAGCGTGGTGCTCGGTCCGTCAATCCGGGTCGCGTTCCCGTCCGCGGCTGGCTGTCGTGTGCGGGACGCATCCACCCCTCCCCGTCAGGGGACGGTGCGGGCATGTTGACGAATACCCACGCGCGCCGTGCCCGGTTGCGGATGTTCACGGCGGCGACGACGTCGGCGGGTCCAGCGAGACCACACTGACGACAACGAAAATGGTCCCTGGCGGGACGGTTGGAGCGGGACACGTGCGTGCAGCGCGGGCACGTCTGGCTCGTGTATCGGGCGTCGATGACGAGTACCGGTACCCGGGCTCGGCGGGCTTTGTAGGTGATGAACTCGCCGAGCTGGTGGAACGGCCAGGACGAGTGTGTGGCTCGCTGGTGCCGTGCAACCGTGACACGGTCGCGGATGCCGCCCAGTTCTTCCAGGGCGACTCCACGGCCGGTGCGTTGGGCAACAGCCACTATCTCGCTGGCGATGCGGTGGTTGACGTGCCTGGAGTGACGGGCTTCTTTCCTCGCCCGCCGTTTCAGCCTCCGCGTGGCGGACCGGGTGCGTTTGGCCTGCAACTCGGCGCGCTTGCGGGCGTGCCAGCGCCGGTAGCGGTGCAGACGGCGACCGGAGAAGTTGTCGCCGTCACTGGTGGAGGCGAGGTTGGTGATGCCTCGGTCGACGCCGATCCAGTCGGCTGGCTCGATCACGTCCGGCTCGGGGATGTCGCAGGTGGCGATCAAGAACCACAGGCCGTCACGGCAAATCAGATCGGACTCGCCGTGTCGGTGTTCCCGCAGGGTCTTCAACTGGTTGGCCGAACCGGTGAACCGCAGGTTCTTCAGCCTGCCGTGCATGGTCCAGATCGACACGGTTCCGGCGTCGTGCTGCCAGGACAGACAGCGGTCGTCAAAGGTGTGTGCCGCATCCGGCCGGAACCGGATAGGCTTCGAGCAGGCCTTGACCCGGCGCTTCGAACTCGGGCCACCCAGATTGCCGTTGCGGATGTTCGCCCGCAGCATGGTGCAGGCATCGACCGCGCGCTTGATCACGTGCTGCGCCGCCTGCGACCCCAACCCGCGCGCCTTCAACTCGCCGTAACACAGCTTCCGTAGATCCCGCACTGACGCCCTGAGCTCATGGTGGGAGAACCCGACCCCCGACACCCAGTTCACCGCATCGTTGACTGCGGACAGGGTCGCCGCCAGCGCCGAGGCCTGCACGGCATCCGGCAGCAGCTTCACCTGCACCACGACCTTCACAACAGCGACCGTAGCGAACGCATGTTCGAAGACGATCAGCCGGGGTGGGGCCCAATCCAGCTCGCGACACCACTGCGCCGCAGCACTCGGATCGCAGTCGTCGCCCGTGCACAGGCGAGGTTCCTCCGAGATTTGGGGCTTTCACCGCCGGTTCTGGTGGCGGCTTACCAGCACGGCATCGCTGAGCAGCCCCGTTGGAGCAGCGCGCCGGACGAACTTCTGTGGGACGGTGGAGCAGTGCTGCAAGCCTGTCTAAACGGCTCCCGCACAGCCGAGGAGCACCCGGCCCTGCCGCTGTCCCCCGCGCGTCTCGCCGAGGACGCGGCCGACGTCGCCGCGCTCGGTGTCACCTCGGTGCACATCCACCCGAGGGACGTCATCGGCGCACCGACGCTGGCCGGTCCGGAGATCGCCACCACGATCGCCACGGTCAGGGCCGCCGTGCCCGGCATCGAGATCAGCGTGTCGACCGACGTCGCGGGCAGCCTCACCACGTTGGTCGCCAGCTGGGCCGCACTGGCCGCGGGACGCCCGGACGTCGCCAGCGTCCACGTCGGCCGGCCCGGCTGGCGGGAGCTGGCCCAGGCCCTGCGCCAGGTCAACGTCGGCGTCGACCTGGTCGTGGAATCGGCGGTGAAGCTCGCAGAGCTACCGGCGGGCACCACGAGGATCACGGTCACCGCGACCCAGCGGACAGCGGAACAACTGCTGCGGCAGGTGGAACCGTTCGGCCTGCCGATCCTGTTGCACGGCAGGGACGACGACGCCTGGCCCGTCTTCACCTACGCGGCAAGGCTCGAGCACCAGGTGCGCATGGGGCTGGAGGACACCCTCCGGATGCCCGATGGCCGCAAGGCCAGGAACAACGCCGAGCTGATCGCGATGGCCAGGAGGAACCAGAAGGCCAAGGCTCCCAGTTAGGCCTGTTTCTTGATCTCCATCGAACGAGATCCAAGAAACAAGCTCTAGTCCGGCAGCACGACCGCGACGATGCCGGCCAGATGCGCTAAACGTGCCACCTCGGCCGCGCGGAACATCGGCCCGCCAGGACGTCCCACGACCAGCACGCGGTCAGGCTTGCCCAGCGGAGTGGCCGCCAGTTCGGTGCCCAGCTCGCGCCAGGTCTCCGGCACCCACTCCTCCTCGCCGTCGAGCACGGTCGCGCGCTCCAGCGGGAACCACGGCACGTTCGCCATCCGGGTCTCCGGGGCCGCGGAAGACGAGGTCAGCCGGTTGATGCCGGTGCCCTCGGGGCCGACGACGACGGCCCAGCCTGCGCGGATGATCTTCGGGACGCCCTCGGTGAAGACCTCGAGGCCCTTGTGCGGCTCCTCGGCGATCTCCTCGACGAGTTCGAGCTCGCGGTGGGTGTCGAGTATGCCCGCGTAGGGGCGCACCGCGTCGACCTCGACGCCGTCGACGGACTCGGCCGCGGTGATCAACGTGTCGGGCAGGCGGCCGGACGGCAGTTCCACCACGAGGTCGTCGATGGCCACGCCGGAACCGCGTTCCACCACGTCGACGCTGAGTATGTCCGCCCCGATCTCGCCCAAAGCCGTTGCGACCGCGCCGAGGGTGCCGGGACGGTCCGGGAGCTGGACCCGGATCAGGAACGACAAGGTGAACGCCTCCATAGCTCGTGCGCGGGACCCCGCGTCTCGCGCCGTTGCCGGTCGGTGATTCTCGCAGACGCATCGTCAACGCATGACCTGCTGTCCGCGTTGCAGAACGGTTAAGTTGACGTGCTGCTCAACAGTAGAGGCGGTAACCCGTTCGAAGACCGCACTGACCAGCCCATAGACTCACGGGGTTCCCGATTCGAATCCCGACCCTACGGGGGTTGACAGGAGTGCCCAGCATCTCCCGCGACGAGGTCGCGCACCTGGCGAAGCTCGCCAGGCTGGCCGTCACCGAGGACGAGCTCGACTTGTTCGCCGGCCAGCTCGACGTGATCCTCCAGTCGGTGGCCACCGTTGGCGACATCGCCACGGCTGACATCCCGCCGACGTCGCACGCCGTTCCGCTGACCAACGTCTTCCGCGAGGACGTGGTCCGTCCGAGCCTCGGTCAGCAGCAGGCGCTCTCCGGCGCTCCTGAGGCCGAGGACGGCCGGTTCCGCGTGCCCCGCATCCTTGGTGAGGAAGCATGACCAACGACCTGATCCACGCCACCGCGGCCGAGCTCGCCGCGAAGATTCACAGCGGTGAGATCTCCAGCGTCGAGGTCACGCAGGCTCACCTGGACCGCATCGCCGAGACCGACGGGAAGGTCAACGCCTTCCTGCACGTCGACACCGAGGGCGCGCTCGCGCAGGCCCGCAAGGTCGACGAGGACGTCAAGGCCGGCAAGGTCGTCTCACCGCTCGCGGGTGTTCCGCTGGCGCTGAAGGACGTCATGACCACCGAGGGCGTGCCGACGACCGTCGGTTCCAAGATCCTCGAGGGCTGGCTGCCGCCGTACGACGCGACGGTGACCCGCAAGCTCAAGGAAGCCGGCGTCGTCATCCTCGGCAAGACGAACATGGACGAGTTCGCCATGGGTTCGTCGACCGAGAACTCGGCGTACGGCCCCACGCACAACCCGTGGGACCTCGAGCGCATCCCCGGCGGCTCCGGCGGTGGCTCGTCCGCCGCGCTGGCAGCCCACCAGGCGCCGCTCGCGATCGGCACCGACACCGGCGGCTCGATCCGCCAGCCCGGCGCCGTCACCGGCACCGTGGGCGTGAAGCCCACCTACGGCGGTGTTTCGCGCTACGGCCTGGTGGCGTTCTCGTCGAGCCTCGACCAGGCCGGTCCGTGTGCCCGCACGGTGCTCGATGCCGCGCTGCTGCACGAGATCATCGCCGGCTACGACGAGATGGACTCCACCTCGATCAACGCCCCGGTGCCGCCGGTCGTCGCCGCCGCCCGCGAGGGCCAGAACGGCGACCTGTCCGGCCTGCGCGTCGGTGTCGTCACGCAGTTCAGCGGTGAGGGCTACCAGCAGGGCGTGCTGCGCAGCTTCGAGGCCGCCGTGTCGCAGCTCAAGGAGCTGGGTGCGGAGATCGCGGACGTGTCGTGCCCGAGCTTCGACTACGCGCTGCCCGCCTACTACCTCATCGCGCCGAGCGAGTGCTCGTCGAACCTCGCCCGGTTCGACGCCATGCGCTACGGCCTGCGCGTCGGCGACGACGGCACGCGCAGCACCGAGGAGGTCATGTCGCTGACCCGCGAGGCCGGTTTCGGCCCCGAGGTCAAGCGCCGCATCATGATCGGCACGTACGCGCTGTCGTCGGGTTACTACGACGCGTACTACGGCTCGGCCCAGAAGGTCCGCACGCTGATCACGCAGGACTTCGCGAAGGCGTTCGAGAACTTCGACGTGCTCATCTCGCCGACCACGCCGACCACGGCGTTCAAGATCGGTGAGCGCGCGAACGACCCGATGGCCATGTACAAGGCGGACCTCTGCACGATTCCCGCGAACCTCGCGGGCACCCCGGCGATGAGCGTCCCGAGTGGTCTGTCCGATGAGGACGGCATGCCGGTCGGCCTGCAGATCATGGCTCCGGCGCTGCAGGACCATCGCATGTACGCCTCGCCGCGGCGTACGAGGCCGCGCGTGGCGGGTTTGGGGGTCCGTCGCTGTGAACATCAAGAAGGCCAGGGGCTTCCTCGGCCTCGCAGGCGCCGTGGCGGGAGCCGTGGGCGCGTTCTCGGGCTTCAAGGCCGCCCGTGAGAAGAAGGACAAGCTGGCCCTGGCGAACGCGATCGCCAGCATCGCCGTGGCGGTCACGGGTGCTGCGCTGGCCGTTCGCGCTCTGCGGAAGGACGAGTTGGCATGACCTCTCTGGCTGAGCTGATGGACTACGACGAGGTCATCGAGAAGTACGACCCCGTCCTGGGCCTCGAGGTGCACGTCGAGCTGCACACCAACACGAAGATGTTCTGCGGCTGCGCGAACGAGTTCGGCGGCGAGCCGAACACGAACACCTGCCCGACGTGCCTGGGTCTTCCCGGCTCGCTCCCGGTGGTGAACGGCAAGGCCGTCGAGTCCGCGATCCGCATCGGCCTCGCGCTGAACTGTGAGATCGCCGAGTGGTGCCGGTTCGCGCGGAAGAACTACTTCTACCCGGACATGCCGAAGAACTTCCAGACGTCGCAGTACGACGAGCCGATCGCCTTCAACGGCTGGCTCGACGTGACGCTGGACGACGGCGAGATCATCCGGGTCGAGATCGAGCGCGCGCACATGGAGGAGGACACCGGCAAGTCGCTGCACGTCGGCGGTGCCACCGGTCGCATCCACGGCGCCGAGCACTCGCTGCTCGACTACAACCGCGCCGGCGTGCCGCTGATCGAGATCGTCACGAAGATGATCCCGGGCACCGGCAAGCGTGCTCCCGAGGTGGCCCGCGCGTACGTCACGGCGCTGCGCGACCTGCTCAAGGCGCTCGACGTGTCGGACGTCCGCATGGACCAGGGCTCGCTGCGTTGCGACGCGAACGTCTCGCTCTCGCCGAAGACCACCGGCGCACTGGGCACCCGCACCGAGACCAAGAACGTCAACTCGCTGCGCAGCGTCGAACGCGCCGTCCGCTTCGAGATGACGCGTCAGGCCGCCGTGCTGGAGTCCGGCGGTTCCGTGACCCAGGAGACCCGTCACTTCGACGAGTCCTCGGGTTCGACGTCGCCCGGCCGCAAGAAGGAGACGGCGGAGGACTACCGCTACTTCCCCGAGCCGGACCTGGTCCCGATCGCGCCGTCGCGCGAGTGGGTCGAGGAGCTGCGCGGCACCCTGCCCGAGCTGCCCTGGGAGCGCCGCGCGCGCATCCAGAAGGAGTGGAACCTCACCGACGAGGTGCTGCGCGACCTGGTCAACGCCAACGCGCTGGACCTCATCATCGCCACCGTCGAGGCGGGCGCGAAGCCGGACGAGGCCCGCTCGTGGTGGGTGTCGTACCTGGCCCAGCAGGCCAACTCGAAGGGCGTCGAGCTCCCCGACCTGGCCATCACCCCCGCCCAGGTGGCGCGGGTGATCGAGCTGGTCAACTCCGGCACGCTGACCAACAAGCTTGCCCGAGAGGTCGTCAACGGCGTCCTCGAAGGCGAGGGCTCCGCGGACGACGTCATCGAGAAGCGCGGCCTCAAGGTCGTGTCCGACGACTCGGCGCTGGAGAAGGCCGTCGACGAGGCCCTCGCGGCCCAGCCGGACGTGGCTCAGAAGATCCGCGACGGCAAGGTCCAGGCGGCCGGCGCCATCGTCGGCGCGGTCATGAAGGCCACGAAGGGCCAGGCCGACGCGGCACGCGTGCGCGAGATCGTGCTCGCACGCTGCTCCTAGATACATAATCGAAGCAAGAATCACAAAGGGTCACCTGTTTGTGCAGGTGACCCTTTGTGATCTTAGGCCGACCGAGTGGCTGTTAGCTAATTGAGACGTATACCCGTAGCCGTGTGTGCGATTCTCTCCGTGCGTCCATCTGGGGGGATGGACAGTAATAGTCCAAACGAGGGGGGAAACCTCATGAGTGCACAGCGCGAAGGATTCTTGGGCGACATCCTGGACAAGGTCAAGGACCTGATCACGGACGAGGATCCCAAGGACCCGAAGCCGCCACAGGAAGACCCGCCGCTCACCCCGCAGTGCTGCGGACAGCCTCCCGGCCACCCGTTGGTCGGTGAGCCGCGGTTGCTTTCCGAGGGCCCGGTCGAGCACGAGCGCGACTGCCCGAACCACCCGGACAACCTGGCGAAGGAAGATGTAGCCAGCTAGTCACACTCTGCGGTGTCCGTCGACCAGGTCTGCGCCTGGTTGGCGGACAGCGCCATTTGGAGGCATGTGGTGTGATGATCACATGCCCGCTCGTGCATTGGACACAGCGCGCGAGTTGTTCAAAAGGGGATGGCGGACCACGCCAGGTACCGCCTGCCAGCCGCCATCCGCCTGCTGAAGCGTGCACTCGCGCACGCTGACCGCGCTCCTGACACCCCGGAACGGACGGAGCTGCGGGTTCGCATCCTCTACACGCTCGGCCGCTGCCTTGGCGAGACCAGTGGCATGGAGATCGCGGTCGAGCTCTTCGACGAGGCCAGGCGCGAGGTCGAACGCCTGCCCGACCTGTGGACGCGCGCCCAGCTGAACGGGAGCATCGCCTACAGCCAAGGCGTTGTGATCATGCGCATGGGCCAGCCTGAGCAGGCGGTCCAATGGTTCAGCGTCCACATCACCTGGGCCGAGCAGGAGATCGCGCACTCGTCTGAGCGAATCGACTCCGAGTTCTGGATGAAGGTCGCCTCGTCGTTGATCGCCCGCGCCTTCGCTTGCGCAGCGATCCGCAGGCGTGGACCAGCGATCGCGGATCTCGAACGCGCCATTTCGCTGTCCAGTGAACATCAGTTGGACGATCTCCGCCCGTACGCGGTCCACGCACTCGCCAACATTCACAAGCAGAGTGGAGACCTCGCAGAGGCGTTGCGCCGCTATGACGAGACAGTGCGCATCCTCCGCTCCGAAGAGCAGTTCTCTCTGCTCGCCGGAGTTCAGCTCGACCAGGCCGAGCTGATGCTGATGGTCGGACTGTCAGATGAGGCCGGTCGGCACCTCGACGAGGCGTTGCCGGTGATGCGCAAGGAGAAGCGCCAGCAGGACGTCGCAGAGGTCGAGATGTTCCGCGCGTCGGCCGCGTTGCTCGACGACCAGTTCGACCTGGCCCGACGGATGGCGAAGGCGTCGTTGCGCAAGCTGGAGAAGCGCGGCAGCACCTGGTGGATGATGGCCGCCCTGATCGAACTCTGGGCGCACGCCATGCAGGCGAAGCGCGTGACGACGGCGCTTGTGCAGAAGGCACTGAATCTTTCCGATCACCTGGCCGCCAACCACCTCATCGATGAGGCCCGGCTCGCGAAGCTGTTGGCGGCGCGGCTGGAGGTCCGGCGGGGTCGGCTCGCCGATGGAGAGGAACTGCTGCGACACCTGCCAGGTCCACGTGCGGTCACCCCGATCGATCACCGCATGCAGCGCCGCCTCGTGCTGGCCGAACTCGCACTGGCCAAAGGCAATCGCCGTGCGGCGCTGCTGCACACGCGCAAGGGCCTGGAGGAACTGAGCCAGGTGCGGGACCAGCTCGGTGGTCTCGAGCTGGTGTCCGCGGCGGCGGTCCACAGCCGTGAGCTGGGTGAGCTGGCCATCCGCCTGGTGCTGGCGGGCAACAACGCGAGGCAATTGTTCGTGTGGCTGGAGCGCACACGAGCGCAGACCTACCGCTACGAACCGCTGGAGCACGTCGAGAACCCGGAGCTGGCCGAACGGATCATCGAGGTGCGTGGTCTCGGCCGCGACCTGATGCGCGCTGGTCTGGATGGCCGGCCCACCGCCGAACTGCGGGCGAAGCTGGCGAAGACCCAGCGGGAGGCCAACAGGCTCGGGTGGAACGCCCAGCGGTGGGGCAGGCCCCGGCCGATGGCAGGCATCAACGAGGTCGTCGCCGCGCTCGGTGAGCGGGCGATGGTCAGTTTCGTGGTGTCCGGGGGCGAGATGGTGGCTGTCGTCATCGCTGGTGCCAAAGTGCGCATGGTGCGGCTCGGGGACGCGCACGACGCGTTGGAGAGCGCGAGGAAGCTCCACTTCGACCTCAACGCACTGGCGCCCGACCACCTGCCGCAGCCCTTGGTGCAGGTCATCGGTGCGTCTGCGCGCAGGCAGGCCGATCGTCTGGACGAGTTGCTGATCAAGCCGCTCAGGGCGCTCATCGGGGAGCGCGAGCTGGTCATGGTGCCCACCGGGCCGTTGTACGCGGTGCCGTGGGGTGTCCTTCCGAGCCTGCACGGCCGGCCTGTCGCCACGGCGCCCTCCGCGACGGCCTGGTTCGCGGCCGCCCAGCCGGGCAAGCCGAAGACCGACAAGGTGCTGCTGGTGACAGGGCCTGGCCTCAGCCTGCCGAACGGTGAGGTCGACCGGCTCGCCGCGCACCACGACCACGCCACCGTCCTTTCCGGTGATGACGCGACGGCGGTCGAGCTGCTCGCCCATCTCGACGGAGCCGATCTGGTGCACGTCGCCGCCCACGGCGAACACGAGACCGAAAACGCCTTGTTCTCTCGTCTCGAACTGGTCGACGGTCCGCTGTTCGCGCACGAGTTGGGCAGGCTGAGGAAGCCGCCCGCGCACGTGGTGCTCGCGGCGTGCGAGCTGGCGTTGAACCGCATCAGGCCTGGTGACGAGGCCCTTGGGTTCGCAGGCGCGATGCTCGCGGGCGGCACGCGGACCGTCGTCGCCGCGGGCCAGCAAGGTCGGTGACGAGGCCAGCGCCGCCGCGATGGCCGACTACCACCGGGCCCTTGCCGCCGGTGCCGCGCCCGCTGTGGCGCTGGCCGAGGCTATGGCGAAGGACCCGTTCCGCAGGCCGTTCCTGTGTCTTGGCTCTGGCTAGGCCGTTCGAGTGGTTGTACGGCGTTCAGTGAAATGAACGCGCTGGTCAGTGGTGATTTGTGCCCCGATTAGCGATCGAGTTTGGTGAACTTCTCTCGCTCACGGGTGACTTCCTGTGCCACTCTGCTGGTTCAAGTCTTGACCGAGGGGAAACAACGGCCCGCCTATCGGCTCTAGTCGATGAGCGGGCCGTTGTGCGAGAAACGACCGCATGCGCAGAACTCTGCTCGCTGTTCTCCTGGCAGTCACCGCGGCGGTGGCGGCGCCCGTCAGTGGAACAGCACAACCGTCGAACCCAGATCGTGAGCCCGGAAACGGGCCTGAGCGCAATGAAGTCGCGGCCGTGGACAGCGCTCTCACGGCGCAGCTGGTCCAGGCCCGGGGGGAGAACCAGGCCGACCGCTACCAGGGCTATCCACGCAGGACGAAGCTGCGGACGTACCCCGAGAACCCTGCAGACAAGACCATCAAGCTCAACCTGGCGCCGTACCACTCGCTCGCGCCGAAGCTGAACGCGTTGCAGCAGAAGAGCAACAGGATCTCGGTCGAGGTCGTCGGCCAGTCAGGACTCGGCCGCGACCTGTACCTGGTCACGCTGACCGCGCCCGAGAGCCCGGCGCAGACCAGGCTGCAGGAGCAGTTCAGGGCGAGCATCGAGGAAGGGCGCAAGGTCCCGGCCGGCCTCTACAAGGCGCCGGTCTGGATCAACAACAACATCCACGGCGACGAGTGGGAAGGCACTGACGGCGCGCTGCGCGTCATCGAGCACCTCGCCACGAGCGACGACTCCGAGACCAAGAACCTGTTGCGCCGCAACAGGATCTACTTCAACCTGACGGCGAACCCGGACGGCCGCGTCGCCGGCACCCGGCAGAACAACGCGGGCTTCGACCTCAACCGCGACTTCGCCACGAGTTCGCAGCCGGAGAACCGGGTGATGCGCGAGATCGTGGAGAACACCCAGCCGTTGATGATGCTGGACGAGCACGGCTACGTGGAGAACACGCTCATCGAGCCGACCACTCCGCCGCACGGCCAGAACTACGACTTCGACCTCTACATCAAGCACGGCCTGGCCAACGGCCTCGTGATGGAGAAGGACGTCCAGTCGCTGGGCCACCCGGAGGCGGCGAAGCCGGAGATCCCGTTCCGCGACTACGACCCCGGCGTGTGGGACGGCTGGGCGCCGATCTACACCGCGCAGTACTCGATGTACCACGGCGCCATCTCGTACACGATCGAGATCCCGCAGCAGGTCAACCGCCAGGCGTACGACACGCTCCCGGCGACTGAGCTGCAACGCAGGACGAAGATCAACACCGACGTCGTCGAGTCCACCATCAAGACCACGATCGACTACGTGGACGACCACCGCGGCGACCTGATCTCCAACCAGGCCGAGATGTTCCGCCGGGGCAAGGCGGGTGAGCCGCAGCGCGAGATCCCGGACGGCTTCGTGCCCGGCTTCGGACCGGAAGACCGCTACCGCACGGAGTTCCCGCGCGCCTACGTGATCACGAACGACCGCTCGGCACCCGCCGCGGCCCGGCTCGTCGATCTCCTGGTCGCCCACGACGTCCGGGTGGAACGGGCCGAGAAGCCGTTCTCGCTGGGCGGCAAGCGTTATCCGGCTGGGTCGTACGTGGTCGACATGCACCAGCCGAAGCGTGCGCTCGCGAACGTGATGCTGGAGCAGGGCAGCGACATCAGCGCCAAGGTGCCGGTGATGTACGACATCTCCGGCTGGAGCCACCGCCTGCTCTGGGGTGCGTCGATCGACATCTACAAGAACGGCCCGTTCCACTTCAACGGCAAGGACGTTGTCGCGGCGGCCCCGACCGGCGACGTCGGCGCGGCTCCCGGCGCAGACCTCGCCCTGACGTTGAACGACGCCAAGGACGCCAACGCCGTCAACGACCTGCTCGGCCGTGGCATCGCGTTGCGGCGCCAGGACGACGGCACGATCGTGGTTCCGGCCGCCGACAGGCTCGCCGCGCGGGAGGTCGCCGACCGCTACGGCGTGCGATTCACGACGGCCAAGCCGGGCGGAACGGCGTTGCAGCGCAAGACGATCGCGGCCGCGGTCGGCCCTGACGAGCTGCAGGTGCTGCGCGAGTCCGGTTTCGACGTCCGCACGATCTCGACCGCCGTGCTCAACGCGGGCTTCGACTGGTCGCGGATCGACGTGCTGTTCGTGTCGTCGGGCCTGAACTACACGCAGCTCACCGCTGCTGCCAAGGCCGGGCTCGACGAGTTCCTGAAGCGCGGTGGCGTCGTCACCCGCGGCGCGACGGGCGGCAAGTTCAACGTGGACGCCAAGCTGCTGCAGGCCACGCCGGTCGCGGGCTGGGAGGACGCCAACGGAGTGGTGAACGTCGTCAACGGCACCGGCCCGATCGGCACCGGAGCCCTCCAGCACTCGTTCGTCTACTCGCCGCAGTGGTTCACGAACCTCGGTGCGGGTGTGACGGTCGAGCAGCGGTACGGCTCCACGGTGATCGCCGCAGGTCACTGGCGCCCGCGTGACAACGGCACCGGTGGCCAGGACGCCGCCGCGGGTCAGGCGGCGGTCGTCTCCGGCACGGCGGCGGCCGGCGCTCGCGTCGTCCTGTTCGGCACCGAGCCGATGTTCCGCAACCACCCCAAGGGCCTGTACGCCCAGGTCGCACGCGCCATCTTCTGGACGGGTACGCGCTAGCCGGCCGGAGCCGGGGAGGTTCAGGCCTCCCCGGCTCCTGGCGGCAGGAAGCCGTGGGCGGACAGGTCGAACCAGTTGCCCTCGGGGTCGATCGCGCGGTACTCGGCGAAGGGGCGGTCGCCGCCGCGCAGTGCGGGGCGAGGTTCGAGGGTCTCCAGGTACGGCGCGACATCCGGGACGTGGAAGCCGAAGTGGTTGAAGCCGGTCGGCACGTCCCCGTCCAGCCGCTGCTGGATCAACGCCAGGTTGATGTACCCGTCGGTGACGAAGTGGCTGCCGTCGGGGTCGGTGTGGAACAGCTCCATCCCGAACCGCGAGGTGTAGAAGTCAGCCATCTCCTTCGCGTCCCGCACGACGAACGCGATGTGGCGCAACCGGGGCCTGCTCACGACTTTCCCTTCGGGATCATGTTGTGGAACGCGGCGATCTCCCACCCGCCGTCGCGCTGCACGACGACGGCCTGCGCGTGTGTGGTGATGCCCGGTGGCGAGATGGAAGACCTGACGTGCACGAGCGAGATCCCGTCGGACAGCGGCCTGATCAGGCTGATCTCCGCGGTCAGCACGGTGTCGCGATAAAGCCCGGCGAACAGCTGCCCGTGGCCCGCCGCGACGGCACGCCGCCCGTACAGCTCCTCACCGCGCACGGTCACGAAGTCGACGTCCTCGGCGAAGACACCGGCGAACGCGTCGCCGTCCCCGTCGGCCCAGCCCTTCTCCATGCGCCGCCAGAGCTCGTAGATCGGTTCGGTCATGTGTGGTTCATCCTCAACGGCAGGCGCAGGCACTCGGCGTCCCACGCGGCGAGCGAGTAGTAGAGGCCGCCATGGCGGCGTTCGAGGTAGCAGACGACGTTCACGGGCCATCCGCTGTTGCGGAACATGTGCTCGTCCATCGGCGTCGGGTGGTCGCTCAACGGCCGGTCGCGCTCGCACTCGGGTCCGAGGCGGTGCCAGTCCGGGTGCAGGTGGATCGAGCCGAGCACGTCCAGGCCCCGCGCGTCCGCCGTCCGCGTGATCGTGAGCAGGTCCGCGGGGTCGAGCCACCACGCCCGCACCGGGTTCTCGTACGCCGTGCCGAAGCGCGGCACGATCGTCGAGGCGAACTCCTCGCGCGCTGAAGGATCGGTCAGGCGCGCGTTGCGGCCGAACGCCACCTCCCGCACCACGGCCTCCGTGTCGGCCGACCGGCCGAGCAGCACCGCGAAACATGGTCTCGGTTCATCCTCGGTGATGAACGAGTATTCGGCGGACGCGGCCTCCAGAAACGTTTTCACTGCGCGATCCGAAAACAGCACCGCATCGGTGCGCGTCGGACGCTCGGCCAATTCCATCACATCGGCGAACGTATCGAGACGACATCGTCTCACGCGAGATTCCGGAGGGTATTGTGGCTATTACATTGAGCGATAACATGAGCCGCATGCGTCTCGAAGTGCGCCATCTCGAAGTGGTCGTGGCGATCGCCGACTGCGGCAGCCTGCGCAAGGCGGCCGCACGCCTGCACCTCACCCAGCCCGCGGTGACGACGCAGCTCAAACGCATCGAGGACCATCTGGGTGGCGCACTGTTCCTGCGTACGGCCGATGGCGTGCGGCTCACGCCGACCGGCCAGGATTTCGTGCAGGAAGCGCGGTCGATGCTCACCCAGCTGGTCGCGCTGGAACGCGTAACGCGCCGTAACGCGCAAAGCTCCAGCGCTCCGACCAGGCTCGCAGGAATCCCCGCTCATCACTTCGGACTACTCGTGAGCGCTCTGAAAGACAACGTCACGAGTCGCACCATCAAGGAGACCGGGACGCTCACCGCGTTGCTCACGACGGGCGAACTCGACATCGCGGTCATGCGTCAATTTCCCGGTACTCCGCTTTCGCTACCGCCGAACGTGGGACACCGCCTGCTCACGCGAGAGCCGCTGTTCGTCGGAGTGCCCGACCACCACCCGTGCGCACAGGAACCCGAGATCCCGCTCGAAGCGCTCGCCGGCGACAAGTGGGTCATGCCAGAGCCGGACGACAGCGGCATGAACGCCCACTTCGCCCGCGAGTGCGCGGCGGCCGGGTTCGAGCAGCGGATCGCGCACTTCAGCAGCGAGGCGCACGTCGCGCTGACGTTGATCAGGGAGGCCGGCGCGGTGTGCCCGCTCTACCCGGTCGGCGGCACCCCACCCGGTATCGCACGGCTGCCGGTCACGGGAAACCCGCTGGTCCGGGAGGTCGTGCTGGCTTGGCGCACCGACGCGCCCGTGGCAGGGGAAATCGACGACCTGTGCGAGCAGGTCGCGGCCGGGTACCTGAAGCTGGTCGAGGAGAGCGAGGTCTACGCGCGGTGGTGGCGCGAAGGCGGAGAGGCCTTCGCGACCTAGCGGCCTAGTCCTTACCGCCGCCGCCTCCACCTTCACGCACGATGATCGCGACCCGGTCGTCCGACGACAGCGGCTGGCCACCGGCCTTGTTGACCGTGCCGACCAGCGACGCCGAGTCGTTCAGCATCTCCATCGGCCCCATCCGGCCGTAGCCGTTCTCCTGCATCGTGAGCTCCGGCTTGCCCGTGAAGGCACCGGCGGCGTTCATCGACAGCGTCTGCATGCCGGGCGTCTTGGACGTCGTCACGGTCAGGTTGTCCGAGTACGAGGCGCAGCCCATCACACCGGGCTTGTCCGGCCAGTTCCACGCCACCTCGCCGAGCTTGCCGGCCGTGACGCGGTAGACGACGTCGGCGTTCGCGGCCCAGTCGGTCACCCAGATCTTCTGGCGTCCGCCGACGACGCTCACAGGCGCCGGGCAGTCGCAGCCCGGACGAGACGACCGCGGAGTCCGCCGTCGGGTTGCCCTGCGCGGGCTTGCCGGAACCGTCGATGCGCAGCACCTTGCCGGCCAGGGAGGTCGGGTCGGCGGCCAGCGCGGGGTTCCCCGCGTCACCGGTGGCCACGAGGAGCGAGCCCTTGCGGTCGCTGGCGAGCACGCCGCGGTTGCCGGACGGGCCCTTCGGGATGCCGGTGAGGATCGGTTTGGGCGTGTCGCCCGGCGCCGTCCGCAGCACCCGGTTGTCCGTCGCCGTCGTCACGTACACGTACGCGAGCTGGTCCTCCGCGAACGTCGCCGACAGCGCGAGCCCGGTCAGCCCGCCGTCGGACGACGTGTCGGTCTCGATCTGCGCGATCACGACGGGGTCGACGTCCTTGGTGACCTTGACCAGGCGTCCACCGCGTTCCGTCGCGTAGGCCGCGACGCCGCCCTGAGCGTCCGCGCCGATCGGGGCGACACCCGTGACGGTGTTGAGGCACGTGGCGATCACGCCGGGGTTGAAGTCCTTGCAGCCCTGCGGCGGCGGCACGCTCTGCGGCGGCTGTCCCTTGCCCTGCTCACCAGGCGTCGGCCGGAACTCGCCCGGCAGCTCGGGCTTCGGGCCCGCCTGCGGGGTCAGCTGTGGCTGGGCGCTCCAACTCGTCGGTGCCGGCTGGTCGGGAAAGCTCGCGCAGCCCCCTGCCAGCAGGCAGGCGGCGGTCAGCAACACGACGGAACGAACCACGACTCCCAGGCTAGGTGTGCGACCGTGAACCCGAAGTCAACTTCTCGACTCGATCGCGAAGTCGACCGAGTGCACCCGGCCGAGCAGCAGGTCGAGCTCGGCCGACACGACCTCGGGTGCCTCCAGCGGCAGATAATGGCTGCACGGCAGCACCCGCAGCCGGGCCTGGGGCAGTGCGCCGACGGGACCGGACATGCTCTCCGTCGTCGCCAGCAGGTCGTCACGGCCGGCCAGGAGTGTGACCGGGCACACGATCGGGCTGAGGTCCTGGCGCGGTGTCTCGCCCAGCGCGAGCGCCAGAGTGAAGTACCAGCGCCAGTCGTGCTGCAGGAACCGGCTGACCGCGTTCGTCACGACCTTCGGGTCACTGCTCGGCTTGATCACACCGCTGTGCCGCAGCAGGAACGTCGTCAGGTCCGTCACCGGGACGCGGTGCAGCACCTTGTCCAACACCGGACCGGCCTGTTGCAGCAGCTTCGTGCCGGTCAGCCCGACGAACCGCCGGACGTTCTTGGGCAGCAACGGCAGCATGCCGTCGAACGAGTCGCCCGGCGCTCCCGTGACGAGCAGCAGGCCCGCCACCCGTTCCGGATGACGCAACGCCAGCTCGGCCGCGATCGTGACGCCCATCGACCAGCCCATGACGACGCACCGCTCGACGCCCGCGTCGTCCAGTACGGCGATTGCGTCCGAAACGTGGTCGTCCAACGAGATGTTGCGCTCGTCCACGGGCCTGTCGGAGCCCATCGTGCCGCGCATGTACCAGCTGAGCAGACCACCTCGGTCGGTCAGCGACGGCCACGACTCCGGCCCGGAACCCACGCCTGGGCACAGGAGGACGGGCAGGCCGTCACCATCCGCCTGCCACGTTCGGATCTTCGTGCCGTCCCAGGAGATGACGTCGTGCTCCCGCATGGTCGTCATTCTGACGTACTTTGCTCTTGTGACGCTCACCGTGCTCGTGCCAGATGATTTCGGAGTTCAGGTGCTGTCCGGGGTGGACGGTGTCCGGCCTGTTCCGTACACGCCGGGACAGCCGCTGCCGACCGAAGCGCTGGATGCCGAGGTCCTGGTGCCGAAGTTCCTCGCGGGCACCGACCCGCGCGACGTGTTCGCACAGTTGCCGAATCTCAAGCTCGTGCAGTTGCTGAGCGCGGGTGCGGAGAACTTCGTCGGCAAGGTGCCCGACGGTGTGATGCTCTCGACCTGCCGCGGCGCGCACGGCGGCAGCACGGCTGAGTGGGCCATCGGCGCGTTGTTGGCCATATACCGAGAGTTCCTCGTTTTCGAACGTGCCCGCGCCGAGGGCCGCTGGGACTACCACCTGACGGACACCTTGCAGGACAAGAAGGTTCTGATCGTGGGCGCCGGCGACTCGGCGAGCAGCTGCGGCGGCGCCTGGAGCCGTTCGACGCCACCGCCGTGCTCGTCGGCCGCACCGCCCGTGACGGCGTGCACGGCGTGGACGAGCTGCCGGCGTTGCTCCCGGAGTTCGACGCGGTGGTCGTCTTCACGCCGATGACCGAGGAGACCCGGCACCTGGTCGACGCCAAGTTCCTCGCCGCGATGAAGGACAACGCGATCCTCGTCAACGGCGCCCGCGGCCCTGTCGTCGACACCGATGCATTGCTCGCGGAACTGAATTCCGGGCGACTGCGCGCGGCACTGGACGTGACCGATCCCGAACCGCTTCCCGCCGATCATCCACTGTGGACCGCACCGGGGTTGCTCCTCACCCCGCACGTGGCCGGAAGCTGCACGGGGCATGTGCAGCGCGCCTACGCCATCGTCGCGTCGGAGGTCGCTCGCTACGCCGCGGGGGAGCCCCCACGCAATCTTGTGAACGGTACTTATTAGGCCATATGGGTTAACCTGGGCTGCCGTTCGGCTCTCGCGCGCGCTGTGCGGGTCTCCTAGCGTGCGGGCGTGGCTACTCACGACAAAGGCTCGACCACATCGAGCGCTTTCTCCGACGACTCGTTCTACTCGGGCAGCGGAGGGGGAGTGCACCACTTCGACGACAGCACGGCCAGAGTCGGCGAAGGTGCCGGGTCGCCGTACGACTCGACGACGAAGGCGTTCGACACGACGGGCTACACGCCGCTGGACAAGTCCACTGTGGACGACTCGTTCGTTGACGACGACCCGTTCGACGACGGCCGCAAGAAGTTCGGCTGGACCGCCGGCCCCGACCTCGGCCTGCTCGGGCTGCGCGCGGTGCTCGGCGGCATCTTCGTGCTGCACGGCCTGCAGAAGGTCTTCGGTCTCTTCGGCGGCCCCGGCATCAACGGCTTCGCGCAGTCGCTCGAGAAGATGGGCTACCGCGAGTCGGTCGTCCTCGCCTGGGTCACCGGCGTCACGGAACTGGTCGGCGGAGGCCTGCTCGTGCTCGGCCTCTTCACGCCGCTGGCCGCGGCGGGCCTGCTCGCGGTGATGGCCAACGTCATCGCGCTGAAGTACAAGGGCGGCTTCTTCGGCCCCAACGGCGTGGAGCTGGAGCTGGCGCTCGCGGGCATGGCGTTCGCCGCGCTGTTCGCAGGCCCTGGCCGGGCCGCGCTGGACTACAACCGCAGCTGGTTCCGTCACCCCGTGGCGGCCGGGTTCATCGCACTCCTGCTCGGAGCAGGCGGTGCGGCGGTGACGTTCTTCGTGTTCCGGTAAGAACATCTGTTGTGCGGAAGAACGTAACGGGAGCGTTGCTCCAGCTCGCCCTGCTGGTGATCGGGATTCCGGTCGTGTACCTGGTGGCGTTCCCGTTCGGTCTCACCGCGAAGTCCCTGCTACCGCCGCTGGGTCTGCTCGCGGGCCTCATCGTCAGCGGTGTCATGGTCAAGAAGACAGACCAGCCCGTCAGCGGACCGCTGACGGGCTGGCTCGTTTTCGGCGCCTGTCTGGCGCTTGCCATCGCCATCTGACGTCTGCAAGTACTACCAACAGCCCTGTTGGTAGTGAGCCTTTTCCATCCTCATGATCGAGTCTGTTGTTCGAGGACGTGGATGGCGCGGGCGTAGTGGGTGACCTGTTCGGGGCTGGCGCGGACTCGGGTGA
>NZ_VSRL01000068.1 GCF_012184385.1 Lentzea indica | reverse complement strand
GACCGAGCGGTGGCTGCGGGACCAAGGCGCGACGCCGAACCCGCCCGCTGCCGCCTACCTGCCGCCCTCGCCCGTCTCGGACGGGCTTCCGCGCTCGCGGCTCTCGTCGCCGTCGAGCAGGACACGTGTGCCGCGTGGCGTGGCGTGCTGGAACGGACTGACGACCCCGGCCTGCGGACGTCGGCGCTGGAGTCGCTGACGACGGCCGCGGTGCGGGCGACCCGATGGCGCAAGGCCGCGGGCACCACCCCGGCATCCATCACGATGCCGGGCGTTGCGTCGGGCTGAGTGCTCAGGCGAACGAGGACGCGAGTCTGATCGCGTCCGCGGAGACCTTCTTCATCTCCTTGTTGTGCGCGAGCGCGTCGGCACCCCTGACCGGCGAGTCCGACTCGACGATCACGACCTCCTCGTCGCGTTGCTCTGAGGCGTACCCGCCGTTGGCCAGCGTGGTCAGCGGCGGCACGCTGATGGCCTTGTCCAGCACCAGGTCCTTGACGTTGCCGGTGCCGTCCTTCTGGGTCAGCTCCCGCAGCTGCTTCGCCTCGGCCGCCGTGCGCATCTTCACCACGGACACCGACGAGTACACGATCCGGCCGTCGGGCAGCTTGGCCGAGTAGAACGCCCGCGTCAGCTGCAGGCACGGCGTCGTCTTGAGGAACGCCTGCGTCTGCCCCGTCGCGTGGGCCGCGCAGTCGCTGTCCTTCACCGGATCAGGCAGCTGCGACACGGAGGTGAACTCGAACTCGCCCGCGGTCTTCTGCGGTTGCGCGACCGGCTTGTCGACCGGGTCAGACGGCTGCAACACCCACCACACGAACCCCGACACCACCGCGACAGCGACGAGCGCCAGCGCCTTGCCCACCCACGTCGTCTTCTTGCGCGGCGGGGGCTGTGGGGGCAGCTGCCCCTGGCGGTTGTCCATGATCGACTGGAGCTTCATCAGCTCGTCGGCCGGGTAGAGCGGCGCGGTGTCGGTCGGCCTCGGTGGGAAGCGAGGCAGGTTCTGCGTCACCTCTTCAGGTGACTGGCGTGGTTCCGACACAAGGACCCACGGTAACGGACGGCGGTCACTCAAGCGCTGCGAGCACCCGATCAACGTCCTCGATCGTGTTGTACATGTGACACGCGAACCGCGTCCGACCTGCACGAACCGAGGACACGACGCCAGGAACGGGAGGGACGCCGACTGAGACGATCGCCGAGCCGTTGGGCGGGAGACCCAGCCCGGTCAGCAGGTGATCCGTCAGGTTCACGCAGTGCGCGCGCACGGCCTCCAGGTCCAGCGTGGCCACCCATGGGAGTGCTATCGCCGCACCGACGTGGGCGGACCACGTCGGCGAGAGGTCGAACCGCCGTGCGTCCGGACGGAGCACCAGCTCGGTCCCGTAGTTCTCCTCGGTGCTGTACCAGTTCGCCGCCACCGGCTTGAGGAAGTCCATCCGATCCGGCCGGACCGCCATCCAGGCCGCGCCCTTCGGGGCCATCAGCCACTTGTAGGCGACCCCGACGACGAAATCGGCCCACGCCAGCGACAACGGCATCCACCCCGCGGCCTGCGACACGTCCAGCAGCACCGGTTTGCCGGACGCCCGCAACGCTTCGAGGTCCGCGATCTTCCCGTCCGCCGACTGGACGACGCTCACGGCAACGAGATCCGCAGCGTCCACTGTGGACACCATCTCGTGCCCCGCCGCGACGAACGGCAACGTGACGCTGGTGAACTCCCCCGGTTCGACGAAGACCTTCGACCCGGCGGGCAGCGACTGCGCGACCAGCGACGCGAATTGCGAGACCGTGGCGCCGCACGCGACCGACGTCGAGGGCACCCCGATCAGCCGGCCCCACGCCTCCCTGGACGTCTCGACCGCGTCGTTGAAGCTCGACGAGGTGTCCTGGCCGCGCCGCCACCGTTCATGAGCGGCCGCCACCGCGTCGGCGACGTGCCGCGGAGGCACGCCGATGGACGCCGTGTTCAGGTAACCCGGCTCGACGTCGAAAACCGCACCGAAGGCCTCACGCATGCGCGAGCTGCTTGTCGCGCTTGCGGCGCGCGTAGACCTGCTTCCTCACCTTTGCGATCACGGTCCCATCCTGCCCGACGACGTCGGTGTCGAACCAGATCAACGCCTTCTCACCGGAACCGGTCTGCGCCAGCACCTGCTCGACGTGCTCGTCGGTCAGCCGGAACTCGGCGTAGACCGTGCCGCGTCCCGGCGCGACGAACTCGATCTCACCGGCCTGGTCCCACACCACGTGGTCGCCGGCGAGCTGGTTGAAGAGCAGCAGCACCCAGAACGGGTCGGTCATCGCGAACAGCGAGCCGCCGAAGTGGGTGCCGAAGAAGTTGCGGTTCCACGGACGCAGACGCATCCGCACACGCGCGTAGCGGTAGTCCGGCGAGATCTCCAGCACGCGGATCCCGGCGAACAGGAACGGTGGCCACAGGTTCATCCCGAAGCGCAGGCGGCTTGCCTTCATAAAAAACAGTGTTACACAACCTCCGCCAGACTGTCCGCAACTTCCTTCGGCGAAGGCATGTGACGTATCTCCCGCGCCACCTGACCTGCGGCTTCCCGGTAGCTGCCGTCCACGAGCAGCAGTCGTGCGCTCTCCGCGATCGCCTCGGCACTCACCGCTTCCGGCCGCACCGCCGCGCCCGCCCCGACGAGCGCTGACGCGTTGCCGAACTGGTCCGCGCCCTGCGGCAGCACGACCTGCGGGACGCCCTCCGCCAGAGCGGCCAGCATCGTGCCGCTGCCGCCGTGGTGCACGACGACGTCCGCCTGCCTGATCACCTCGGTCTGCGGCAGCCACGGGTGCACGGTCACGTTCGGCGGCAGGTCGGCGAGCTGGACGCGCGGAGCGGCGACGACCACCTGGGCGTCGAGCTTTCCGAGTCCGGCGATGGCGGTGGTCAGCACGGATTCCGTGCCGAACGTGGTGCCGAGCGTGAGGTAGACCAGCTTCTCGTGCGTGCGCCGCGGAACCTCGCCCGGCGCCGAGTACGGCACCGGGCGGAGCAGGATCCTCTCCTGGAGAAAGCCCTTGTCCTGCAACGAAGGCGGGCAGATGTCGACGTGCCGCCCGCCGTCCGGCCGCGCCAGCCCGATGCCTTCGTCGAACATCCGCCCGAACCCGTGCCACAGCACGGGAAACGCCCGCCTGCGTGCTTCCCCGAACACCTCGGGGACCGCCCACCCGCTGATCACGAGGTCGGGCAGGACGCGTTCCAGTTCGGGCGCGATGTCGCCGGCGTAGATCTCACCGAACACGAGTCCCGGGCGGAACGGCCGCAGCCCCAGCCGTTCCAGCTCCGGGTGCATCTCGTCACCGACGGCGAAGTGGACCTCGTGCCCGGCGTCGCGCAAAGCGACCGCCAGCGGGATCAACGGGTAGGTGTGACCGACGGTGGCCATGCTGGCGAAAAGCACGCGCATGGCGGCGAATCTACGCGCGCAGCAGCTCGATGATCCGGGCCCAGCCGTCCGTGCCGTGGCCCGCTTCGACCGCCCTCACCGCGTAGT
The DNA here is from genome assembly GCF_012184385.1 of Lentzea indica. Taxonomy (GTDB): domain Bacteria; phylum Actinomycetota; class Actinomycetes; order Mycobacteriales; family Pseudonocardiaceae; genus Lentzea; species Lentzea indica. Next base: position 34,459 of record NZ_VSRL01000068.1, on the reverse strand, counting down.
CGTGGAACAGCCGAGGCAACGCCGCGTCGATCTTCCGCACCTCGCTGGCGTGCACCAGGTGTTCCAAAGTGGCGAGGTGTACGTCGAGAGTCGCGTCCGAACCGGGATAGGCGCCGGCATCGACCTGCGGGGTGTAGGTGCTGATGAACCCCGCGACCGGGCCGAGCCAGCGGGTGGCCAGCGGCGTGAAGTGCTGCGCGGTGGCACCGTCGGCGGTGACGAGGGCGCTGGCGTGCAGCCACCCGGTGAGCGTCGCCCACATGATGCTGAGCAGTGCCGTGTCGTACAGGGCGGCCAGGCCGGGGTCGGCGCCGAGGTTGATCGGCTCGGCCAGCGCCGACAACAGACCGGACGCCTCGGCGAAGGCGTCCTGGTCGCCGCTGTAGAGGATCATCGAGCGCTGGTCGCCGATGCCGGGCGGCGTGGTCATGATGCCGCCGTCGACGTAGCGCAGGCCGCGCCCGGCCATCTCGCGGGCCTGTTCCGGTGAGCCCGAGGTGAGATTGACCAGGATGCCGGGCAGCTCCGGGTCGAGGATCTCCATCAGCGCCGGGTAGTCCAGCACGCAGGCCACCACGACGGGTGCGGAGCGCTGGGCCTCCACCGCCGAGCTGGCCGCGTGGGCGCCCTGTGCCACGAGAGGTGCCGTCCTGGCGGAAGAGCGGTTCCAGACCGTGACGCGATGCCCGGCACGCAGGAAGGCGGAGGCGAGCGCCGAACCCATCTGACCGAGGCCGAGCACGGCAACATCGGAGTGCATTGTGTTGTCCCCCAAGGGTTGCTGGTTGATCGCCACAACCCTCGCAAGCCGCGCAGCACGCCGACAGTGGCAGAAATGCCGACATTCGCACGGTTGCTGCCAGCTAGATTGGCGCCATGGGTACGGTGGCGATCTTGGTGACCGACGATGACGCACCGGCCCTGTGGGACGTTTACGAGGCCGGGCTGGCGTGTGTGGTGTTCGGCATCGACCACTTCGATCCCTGGTACACCATGAGGTTGTGCGGCCTGAACCCCGCCGCACCACGGGCCAGGCACGGCTGGGTGCTCAGCCCCGAACACGGTCTGGAGGGCCTGCACGGCGCGGACACGATCATCGTCCCGTCCGTCCCGCAGGCCGTTCTCGACGGCACCGAACCGCTGAGCCCCTTGCTGGTCAAGGAACTTCAGGACGCCGCGGACAACGGCACACGCATCGCCGCGCTGTGCAACGGAGCGTTCGTGCTCGCCGAAGCCGGTCTGCTGGACGGCCGCCGCGCCACGGCGCACTGGTCGTACACCGACCGCCTGGCCCGCCGGTACCCGCGGGTCGAGGTCGACGACTCGGTGCTCTACATCGAGGACGGCACCATCCTCACCAGCGCGGGCGCGGCCGCGGGGCTCGACCTGTGCCTGCACCTGGTGCGCCAGGACTTCGGCGCGCACGTGGCCAACCAGTTGGCTCGCAAGCTGTGCGTGCCCGCGCACCGCACCGGCGGCCAGGCGCAGTTCGTCACCCGGCACGTGCCGGACACCGATGACGACAGCATCGCCCCGGCGCTGGAGTGGGCGGTGCGGCACCTGGACCGCCCACTCACGGTCGCGGAGATGGCCAGCCGCGCAGGGATGAGCCAGCGCACGTTCTTCCGCCGCCTGCGCGAGGCCACCGGCAGCACCCCGTTGCGGTGGCTGCTGGCCCAGCGCATCGCGCACGCCCAGGCGTTGCTGGAGACGACCTCGCTGTCCGTGGAACAGGTCGCGGAGCGCTGCGGGCTGGGCACCGGCACGAACCTGCGCCGCCACTTCACCGCCCACGTCGGCGTCACGCCCACCGATCACCGCCGCGCCTACACCGCTTGAATGTCCCCATGGGAACCAACCGCGAGAAGATGATCAAGGGCGAGCCCTACCTGTCGATGGACCCCGAGCTGGAGCTGGACCGGCAACGGGCGTGGCGCGAGATGAACCGCTTCAACGCGCTGGAACCCGGCGACTACGAGGGCATGCACGCGATCCTGAAGAGCTTCGTCGCGGAGATCGGCGAGAACACGGTTCTGCTGCCGCGCCTGCAGATCGAGTACGGCTACAACACCCGCATCGGCTCGAACAGCTTCATGAACTACGACGGCATCATCCTCGACTGCGGCCCGGTCACCATCGGAGACAACGTGATGATGGGTCCGCGCGTGCAGCTGCTGACGGCGTTGCACCCGATCGAGGACCACGACGCCCGGATCGCGGGCTGGGAGACCACCGCGCCGATCGTCATCGGGGACAAGGTGTGGTTCGGTGGCGGCGTGATCGTCTGCCCCGGCGTCACCATCGGGAACAACACGGTCGTCGGCGCCGGCAGTGTCGTGACGCGCGATTTGCCTGATCACGTGCTCGCGGTCGGCAACCCGGCGCGGGTGGTTCGTAAGATCTGATCCATGCGCAGCGAGGAGATCCAGATCCGCACCGGTGCCGAGGAGGTCGTGCACGACCTGACCCGCGAGTGCCAGAGGTTCCTCGACAGCGAGAACGGCGACGGCCTGCTGCACGTGTGGGTGCCCCACGCGACCGCGGGCGTCGCCATCATCGAGACGGGCGCGGGCAGCGACGACGACCTGCTGACCGCGCTGGAACGCATCCTGCCCCGCGACGTGAAGTGGCGGCACCGGCACGGCACCCCTGGCCACGGCCGTGACCACGTGATGCCCGCGCTGGTGCCGCCGTACGCGACGATCCCGGTGCTAGGCGGTGTGCTCACGCTCGGAACGTGGCAGTCGATCTGCCTGGTCGACACCAACGTCGACAACCCCGTCCGCACGGTCCGGCTGAGCTTCCTTGCCGGCTAGCAGCAGTACGAGCCCGGCGAGCGCGATCCCGCCGAACACCCACCACTCGGTGGTGATGGACCCGTCGTACATCAGGCTGCGCAAACCCTCCGTCGAGAACCGGAACGGCGTCCACGACCACAGCACCGCCCGGTAAGCGGGGTTGAGCAGCTCGGGCACCTGGCCCGCCACCGCGGGTGCCATCAGGTAGAGCAGGCCGAGGATCGCCATCGCGCGGATGCCGAGGTGTTTGAACAGCCCTGCCTGCAGCAGCGCGAACGACACGGCGACGGCGAGCAGGAAGCCCAGTGCCTGCGCGCTGAACGTGACACCCCACCACGCCAGCAACCCGACCACCGAGCCGACGACGAGCACGGCGGTGGTCAGCGCCGAAAGCAGCCTTTGCCGACGTCCCTTCAGCACCACGAACAGCAGTCCGGCGACCATCCCGCCGACCCACAGCAGCGCACTCGCGGCAAGAGGCGCCGTGCGTTCAGCGGCGGACACGGCCTGAGCCTCGACCTTGACCTGCAGCCCGGCACCTTGCGCGACACCGGTCAGCACCTGTTGCGCGACCTGCGTGCCTGACGGGTTGACCGCGGGGTTGAGCCGGATCGTCGCCTGGCCGGGTGAGATCTCCAGGACCCCGTAGACCTCCTTGTCCGCCAACAGGGTCCGGGCTTCGACTGCTTCCACGACCCTGATGTCGACCTCGGCCGAGTCGGCCGCCTTGACGCGTTCCGCGATCGGCGGAGGCGCCACCACGGCGAGCGGGACGTCGCGCGGGTGCGTGGTCGCCTGCACGCCGAAAGTCAGCAATCCCAGAAGAAACGCCACCACCGCGCCTGCGACGGCGGTGACCAGCGCGGTGCGCATCATTGACCTCCCAAGTTCATCATGCGTTGAATTTAGTCGGCACGCTACGCTCGACACCCGACGAAGTCAACGCATGATGAATTAAGGACTGTCGTACCCACCAGGTACCGTTTGCGCCGTGACTTACCCAGGTGGCGGCGGACAGGGCGGCTGGAACGACCAGCAGGGCTGGGGCCAGCAGCAGGGTGACTACCAGAGCGGCGGCTACCAGGTCGGCGGCTACCCGCAGACGGGCGGTTTCCCGCAGCAGGGCTACGGCGGCGGGTACGGCGGCCTAGGCGTGTACGGCGGCGGCTTCGACAACGAGCCGCCGAAGAAGAGCAAGAAGACGTTGTGGCTGGTGCTCGGCACGGTCGTGCTGGTGCTGCTGGCCGGTGGTGGCTTGACGTGGTTCCTGCTCTCACGCTCGGGCAACACGAACGCGCAGACCGACCCGTCCACGCCGACTTCCGCCTCGTCGCAGGCGACCAGTGGTGCGTGCAAGAACGAGGGCTTGCAGTGCGTCGAGACGTCCCTCGGCTACAACTACGAGGTCCCGAAGAACTGGGACGTCGTCGCCGACGCCAGGATCCCGGTCGACAAGTTCGAGGGCATCTCGCTGTCCGCCGTCACCTCCTACGGCGACTACACGTGCGAGGGCAAGGGGTACACCAAGGGCACCAACGGCGGCACGCTGCTGCCCAAGGGCGACATCAACAAGACGGCCACGGACTTCACCAAGGCCCTGGCGACGCAGTACTACTCGTCCGGCGGTGATCCGCAGGTCACGCTGACCCAGCCCAAGCCGGTGAAGATCCAGCACACCCAGAAGGACGGCAAGAAGGTCGTCGTCGAGGGCGTGCAGGTCGACGCCACGATCACCCAGTCCGCCAACAAGTGCCTGGCGAGCAAGGGGATGGTCAAGGTCGTCGTGCTCAACGGCAGCAACAAGCTGCACGTGCTGGCCGTCAACGGAGACCTGGAGGGTGGTGGAGGCGGCACCACGCCGCCGCTGCCCAAGGAGACCGAGCTGCAGAAGATGGTCGACTCGCTGGTGCCGACCACGTAGGACCTACCGCGCGCCGCCGTTCGAGGAAACGGCGGCGGGCAGCGGGTTCTCGGTGGTGATCTTCTCCAGCACGGCGAGCGCCTTGCTTTCCCACAGCGCGAGCCGCAGCTCCTGGAACGTCATCATCGCCTGCTCCACGATGGCGATCGCGTGGAACGTCTCACCGCGCTGCGACACCAGCTGCGCCAGGTCGAGCCGGATCCGCGCCGCACCGACCCGGTCGAGGTTCTCCTCGCACAACCGAATCGCGCGCCGCAGCAGTCGCCCGGCCTCGGCGAACATCCGCATGCGGCCGTGGATCAGGCCGAGCGAGTGCAACGCGTAGCTCTCGCCGACGGTGTCGCCGGAGCGTTGCACCATGCCGAGCACCGACGTGATGAGCTGCTGCGCCTGCTCGTAGCGGCCCTGCACCAGCATCGCGCCGCCGAGCCGGTACAGCACCTGGGCCTCGACGCGCGGGCTGGAGATCTCCCGGCACATGCCGAGAGCGCCGCGCAACTGTCCCACCGCGAGCTCGTGGTCGCCGCGGTCCAGCGACAGCTGCGCGAGCTGGGACACCACGTACGCCTGGCCGACGACGTCGCCGACGCGTTTGAAGCCGGCCAGTGACTGCTCGAAGATCCGGGTGGCGAGCTCTGGGCGTCCCTCGTTGTACTCCAGCAACCCCAGGTTGCGGCGCACCAGAGCGAGCCGTGGGCGTCGTCGAGCTCGGTGAAGAGTTCCAGCGCGGGTTCCAGGGCCGTCCGGGACGCTTCCATCCGGCGCTGGCTGTGGTGCAGTGATCCCATCGAGCACAGCAGAGCCGCGGTGCCGCGCTTGTTGCCCGCCTTGCGAACGGCCGCCAGTGCTCGTTCGTGCGTCTGCTGCCAGTCGTCGAGGTAGCTGCGGGTCTCGAACAACGTCACGAGCGTCATCGCGAGGTCCCAGCACAGCTCGTCCAGGCCGGCGTCGGCTGCCTGCAGCACGGCCGCGCAGATGTTCGGGCGCTCGCTTTCCAGCCAGCCCAACGGGTCCTGCAGCACCTGACCGAGGTACGGGGCGTGCGGCTGCCAACGTTGACCATGGCCGTGCAGGACGGTGAAGTCGCCGCCGTAGAGCCGTTGATGGGCCTGCTCCGCCATCGCGAGCCAGCCACCGGCGACGCGTTCCACCGCGGCCAGCTGGGTGGCAGGGGACTCGTGCACGGCGAGCTGTTCCTTGGCGAACAAACGGATCAGGTCGTGGAAGCGATAGCGGGGCAACCCCGTCACGTCGCTGCCCACCACGTCGAGCAGCTGGGCGTCGACAAGGCGTTCGAGGAGGTCGAAGCCTCGGTGACGCTCGTCGTCGGTGAGCGCCGACGCCGTCCAGACGGTCAGGCTTTCCGCTTCCAGCAACGACATCAGGCGCATGACCCGGCACGTGTCGGGCTCCAGGCCGTCGTAGGTCAGCGACAGGCTGGCGCGCACGACCATGTCGCCGTGCACGAGCTCGTCGAGGCGGTGCCGTTCGTCGGCGAGGCGGCCGACCATCGAGGCCAGCGTCCAGTGTGGGCGGGCGGCGAGACGGGCGCCGATGATGCGCAGGGCGAGTGGGAGCCCTCCCACGACGTCCACCAACGCCGACGCCGCAACGGGTTCGCTCTCCAGGCGTTGCGTGCTGATGATGCGGCCGAGGAGCTCCAGCGCGTCGCCGGAGTCCATGAAGTCGACGTCGACCAAATGAGATCCGGCGAGACCGGTCAACCGGGTCCTGCTCGTGACGACGACACCGCACGTCGGTGAGCCCGGAAGCAGCTGGTGCACCTGCGACTCGCTGCCCGCGTCGTCGAGAACGACCAGGACACGCCGGTTGGCGAGCATGCTGCGGTACATGTCCGCGCGCTCGTCCACCCCGTCGGGCAACGTCGAGCCGACCGCGCCCAAGGCGGACAGGAACCGGCCGAGAACCTCGGCGGGCGTGGCCGGTTGGGCCTGGGTGCCGCGCAGGTCGCAGTAGAGCTGGCCGTCCGGGTAGGTCTCGGCGGCGACGCGGTGCGCCACGTGGACCGCGAGAGCGCTCTTACCGATGCCCGCCTTGCCCGAGATGTTCACCACCGGCATGGTCATGTGGTCGCCGGACAGCAGTGCCTCCGCGCGCGCCACGACGTCCTGGCGGCCGATGAAGTCCGAGATGGTGGCCGGAAGTTGGTGCGGTGACACGACGTTCTGCACGGTGACCGGTACCGGCTTCTCCTGGTCGAGGCGCAGCACCTCGTCGTCCGTCAGGATCGCGGTCTCGAGCTTGCGCAGCTGGTCGCTCGGTTCGAGGCCGAGGTGCTCGATGAACAGGTCGCGGCCGGTGCGGTAGACGTCCAGAGCCTCGGACTGCCGGCCGGAACGGTAGAGCGCGAGCATGAGCTGGCCGCGCGGCCGTTCCCGCAGCGGATGTTCGGTCACCATGCTCTGCAGCTCACCGATGAGGGCGTGATGCCTGCCGAGCAACAGCTCGATGTCGACGCAGTTCTCCAGCACTGACAAGCGTTTCTCGTCCAGACGCAACGCCTTGTTCTGCAACGTGGCACCGGCGCCGCCGAGTGCGGGTCCGCGCCACAACGCCAGTGCCGCACGAAGGACCGTCGACGCCTCCTCCATGCGTCCCTGACGGACGGCGGCGTCGGAGTCGGCCACGCGGCGTTCGAAGAGAAAGGTGTCGATCTTGTCCCCGGCCACTCGCAGCAGGTAACCGGGTTGGCGCGTCTCGATCTGGGCGTCGACGTCGACCCTCGCGAACTCCCGCCGGAGCGCGGACACGCAGATCTGGATCTGCGCCCGTGCGGTCGACGGCGGGGTGTGCTCCCAGACGAGGTCGATCAGCTGATCCATGCTGACCACGCGGTTGGCTTCGAGCAGGAGAGCGCCCAGGATCGTCTGCTGACGTCCCGGCGGTACCTGAACCTGCTCCTCGGCGCCGATGACCTCGATCGGGCCGAGCAGCTTGAACATCAGCTTCTCGTCAGGGGCGGAGCTCATGACGGACGACCCCTCGCGCCTTTGTCTCTCGCAAAGCCCCTACACCTCACGCTCCGGTCGTTTAACCGTGACGGGATTGCATTTACGGGATACCGCGTTTCTCACGTTCGTGCAATCCGGCCGAAGACGCAGAAAAAGGCACTCCCAGGGCGTCACCTCAAGATCGGGTTTCAATATGAAACTGTTTCACATCCCGTGTTTGACCTCCGGTTGCATCAACTGCAGACGGTCACTCGCATGGGTGATGATCTCCAAAGTTAGCCCTGGCAGGGAAAACTGTCAAGATCCTTCTTGTGCATCGGCGCACGATCCACCATAATGCGCCCGATCTCAATAGGCATCTCATTTGGATCTGATCCGAACGGGGACATCAGCGCTGATCAAGCAGTACGTTCCCGAGAATTCATCACCGCGGCGGCGGACTTCACAACGATCGTACTGCATGCCGCCAAGCAGCCTGAACGCCTCATCGAGACTACTCCGAGCGGCACAAGCCGTTCGTTCGGATCGCTAACCGCACCCAACCATTGCGGTACACCGCACCTAATTCTGCGGATAAGCCACCACCCTGCGTAGTAACACCTGTTTGCTGACTGATGAGTCAGCTGTTCAGGCGTCTCAACTGGTTACTTCCGGTCCGCCATCACGGCCGATTGATACGCGGTGGGTGCGCGATAGAGCGGCGATGGGCGGCACTTCTAACTTCGTTCTCAGACGCCGATCGAAGACGTCCGGAGCACAACTCGAAGCCGAAGTCCGACCAAGCAAGAGGAGGCCGACATGATCCGCAAGACGACCGCCGCCGCTCTGGTTCTCGCCGCTGTTCCCGCGACCCTGGCACTCACGCTCTTCGCCGGCACCGCGCAGGCCGACGACACCCCGTGGGGCCGAGGCGTCACCACCACCTCCGACGACACGCCGTGGGGCCGGGGCATCACACTCCCCGCGCTCCCGAACGACGACACCCCGTGGGACGACGACACCCCCTGGGGCTGATCACACCCCCTCCGTCCGGAAACCACCCAATGGAGGCCAGAACCATGCGATTCCACCTGCTGGGCTCACTGGAAGTCCTCGACGACGACATGCCCGTGCCACTGGGCGGCGTCAAGCAGCGCGCGGCTCTGGGATTCCTCCTGCTGCACGCCAACCGCGTGGTGGCGACCAGCAAGCTGCTCCAGGCGCTGTGGTCGCGCGACGTCCCGCCCACCGCGCGAAAGATGCTCCAGAACGCGGTCTCCGGACTGCGTGGCGTTCTCACTCCACACGGCAGCGGCTCGGAAGGGTCCGCACTGCTGCTGACCCACGCGCCGGGGTACCTGCTGCGCGTGGACCAGAACTCCCTCGACCTGTCGCGCTTCCAGCAGCTGACCGAACAGGGACGAGGTGAACTGTCCTCCGGCGACTGGCCCGCCGCCGCGAAGGTGCTCCGCAAGGCGCTGAGCCTGTGGCGCGGGCCGGTGCTCGCGGATCTCGCGGAGACCGGCATCAACTGGCCGGAGCTGACCGCCATCAAGGACTGGCGGCTGGCGACGCAGGAGGACTGCTTCGAGGCAGAGCTCGCCTGCGGGAGGCACTACGAGATCATCGGCGAGCTTGAGTCGTTGATCGAGGTCGAGCCGTATCGCGAACGGCTGAACGGGCAGCTCATGCTCGCGCTCTACCGGTGTGGCAGGCAGGTGGACGCGTTGAGCGTCTATCGCCGCACGAGGGCGGCGTTGGTGGAGGAACTCGGGCTTGAGCCGGGACGCGAACTCCAGGAGATGGAACGCGCGATCCTCGACCACGCGCCCGTGCTGGACCTTCCGCCGTCGGTGCAACGCAGGCATCTGCTCGCCGTCGGCCAGTCTTCTCCCGTCGTGATCACCCCGCCGCCCGCTGTGGAGTCCCCCGCTCCCGCCGTCGCGATGGACGTGACGACAGTGGAGCGCAAGCTCGTCAGTGTCGTGATGGTGTCCGCCCAGCTAGGTCTCGCGGCCGGCGACGGTGACCCCGAGGACGTCGACGAGGTGCATCAGGAGGTCGATTCCGTTGTCTCCGCAGAGGTTGCCCGGTTGGGCGGCGTCGTCGGCGGCAATGTCGGCTCCGTGTTCCTGGCTTTGTTCGGTGTGCCCCGCACTTCGGAGGACGACGCCGACCGCGCTGTGCGTGCCGCGTTGGCCATCCGCGACCGTCTCTCGTCCGTCGCGGACGTGCAGATCGGCGTGGCGACCGGCGAGTCTCTCGTCCGCCTACCGGCTTCGGGTGCGCCCAGCGCCACCGGCGTGTTGCTCGACCAGTGCCGTCAGCTGATGGCGTTGTCGCCGTTGGGCGCGGTTCGTGCGTGCTCAGCGACCCGTGACGCCGCTGGTTCCGTGACGTGGGCGACCGATCCCGCTCCGACCAGTGGCTGGCAGGCGGTCTCGTGCGTGTCCCCGCGGGGTGCGACCCGCCGCTCACAGGCCGCGGTGCCGTTCGTCGAGCGCGAGCGTGAGTTGTCCGTGCTGCAAGGGCTTCTCGACGAGGTCCGCACCCGCCGCCGCCCGCACTTCGTGACAGTGCTGGGCGAAGCCGGGGTGGGCAAGACGCGTCTCGTCAACGAGCTCACCTCTTCGTGCTCCACGGCTTTGCGCGGCACCGCCACGGCTTTCGGCGACGACCACGGCTACGGGCTTTTGTCGGACGTCGTGCGCGGCTTCGCTTCCCCGGAAACTCTGCGCGCCGCCGTCTCGTCGTTGGTCGGCGTCGGTGAACTCGCGGACCACCTGACTTCGAGCCTGACCGGACTGGTGGAGCCGTCCCCTGATCTGTCCGCCGACTTCCCGTCGTGGCGCCGGTTTCTGGAGGAGATCGCCGACTCCGATCCGCTGGTCGTCTTCCTCGAAGACCTGCACTGGGCGAACGACGTGGTGCTCGACTTCGTGGAGGAGCTGAGCGAACACGCGGGCTCCGTGCCGCTGCTGGTGATCGCCACCGCGCGGCCCGAGTTGCTGCAACGTCGTCCGTCCTGGTTCGGCGGCAAGCGCAACGCCACCACGATCAGCTTGGAACCGTTGTCCCACAACGGAACTCGCAGCCTCTTGAACTCACTGCTGGAAACCCGTGAGCTTTCCGCCGACCTGTGGCAGGCGCTCGTGTCGTGTGTGGGCGGCAACCCGTTGTTCGCCACTGAGTACGCACGCATGGTTGCTGACCCGCGCATGCCCTGTCTGCACAACGAGGCTTCGCTGCCGGTTCCACCGTCCGTGCGCGGTGTTCTGACGGCTCAGCTCGACTCGCTGCCGTTCGAGGTGAAGGCCGTCTTGCAGGACGCCGCCGTCGTGGGCGACCTGGTGTCTCCCGGGGCAGTGGCCGCCACGGGGCAACGCGACCCGGGTGACGTCGCCAAGGCGCTGGAGTTGCTGGAGCAGCGAGACTTCCTGCGCCGGCAGGGTCGCAACAGCGAGACCGGCGAGATCGAGTACGGCTTCCGTCACCTGCTCGTGCGTGACGTCGTGGCCGAGCAACTCCCCCGTGCTTTGCGTGCTCGCAAGCACGAACGGGCGCTGGCGTGGTTCGAGGAACCAGCGCTGGACCTCATCGACCGCAGGGCGGGCTGACCCGCGAAAAAACGCCCGGCCGGGACCACCGGCCGGGCGTTTCGGGATTCCGTCAGCCGCGGACGAGCTGCACCAGGTGGTCGACGGCCTCCGCGACCGGCACCTCGACGCGGTCACCGGACTTGCGGTCCTTGACCTCGACGACGCCGTTCTGCAGGCCGCGGCCGATCACCAGGATCGTCGGGATGCCGACGAGCTCGGCGTCCGCGAACTTCACGCCGGGGCTCGCCTTGCGGTCGTCCAGCAGGACCTTGAAGCCCTTGGCGCTGAGATGCTTCGCGAAGTCCTCACCGGCCTGGACGAGCGTCTCGTCCTTGCCCGCGATGACGACGTGGATGTCGGCGGGGGCGACGTTGCGGGGCCAGATCAGGCCGCGGTCGTCGTGCGACTGCTCGGCGATGGCCGCGACGAGACGCGAGACGCCGACGCCGTACGAGCCCATGGTGATGCGGACGGGCTTGGAGTCCGGTCCGAGGGCGTCGAGCGAGAACGCGTCCGCGTACTTGCGGCCGAGCTGGAAGATGTGACCGATCTCGATGCCGCGCGCGGCGACCAGCACACCCTTGCCGTCGGGCGACGGGTCGCCCTCGCGGACCTCGGCGACGTCGATGACGCCGTCGGGCGTGAAGTCGCGGCCGGCCACGAGGTCGACGACGTGGTGGTCGGCCTTGTCCGCACCGGTGACCCACGCGGTGCCCTTGACGACGCGGGGGTCGGCGAGGAAGCGGATGCCGTTCGCCTGGATCGCGCCCGGTCCGATGTAACCCTTGACCAGGAACGAGTTCTTGGCGAAGTCCGCCTCGTCGACCATCGCGACCTCTGCGGGCTCCATCGCCGCCTCGAGGCGCTTGAAGTCCACCTCGCGGTCGCCGGGGACGGCCACGGCGAGCAGCTCCCAGTCCTTGCCGGGCTGCTTCAGCTTGACCAGGACGTTCTTCAGCGTGTCCGCCGCGGTGAACTTGCGGTCGGTGTTCGCGTTCAGGAAGTCCACCAACGTCTCGATGGTGGGCGTGTTCGGCGTGTGGTGCACCTGCGCCGCGGGCTTGTCGTCGATCGACTGCTCGGCGGGCACCGGCGTCGTGACGGCCTCGACGTTCGCCGCGTAGCCCGACTCGGTGCTGCGCACGAACGTGTCCTCACCCGTCTCGGCGACGGCGAGGAACTCCTCGGACGCGGAGCCGCCCATCGCACCGGACGTCGCCGACACGACCACGTACTCGAGGCCGAGCCTGTCGAAGATGCGGATGTAGGCGTCGCGGTGGTCCTGGTAGGACTTGCTCAAGCCCTCGTCGGTGAGGTCGAACGAGTACGAGTCCTTCATCAGGAACTCGCGGCCGCGCAGGATGCCCGCACGGGGACGCGCCTCGTCGCGGTACTTGGTCTGGATCTGGTACAGCGTGACCGGGTAGTCCTTGTAGGAGCTGTACTCACCCTTCACGGTGAGGGTGAACAGCTCCTCGTGCGTGGGACCGAGCAGGTAGTCGGCGCCCTTGCGGTCCTTGAGCCGGAAGATGTTGGGCCCGTACTCCTCCCACCGGTTGGTCGCCTCGTAGGGCTCCTTGGGCAGCAGGGCGGGGAACTGGATCTCCTGCGCGCCGAACGCGTCCATCTCCTCGCGGACGACGGCCTCGATGTTGCGCAGGACCTTCAGCCCGAGCGGCAGCCAGGAGTATCCGCCCGGCGCGACGCGGCGGACGTAGCCGGCGCGCACCAGCAGCTTGTGGCTGGGCACTTCGGCGTCCGCCGGATCCTCGCGAAGAGTGCGCAGGAACAGCGACGACATCCTGGTGATCACGGTGGGTACTCCTCTTTCACGGCTGTTGGAGCAGCGTACTGGTTGCTCCGGTGCTGGAACCGCAGCGGTATATCTATAGGTACGGCTGATCTTTTTGTGGTGTTCGATCTCCAGTTTCAGGGCCTCTGACCTGCTTGAACCAGAATTGTCAGACCCCCTGAGTAGCGTCCGTCGCATGTCCCTGACGATTGCCATGCTCACCATCGACACCGGCGACGCCCGCAAGCTCGCGGAGTTCTGGACGGCCGCGCTGAACACCACCATCCAGAACGACTGGGGCGAGTTCATCGTCCTCGCGCCGAACACCGAACACGGTCCGGCCCTCGGCATCCAGCAGGTGCCGGACGCCACGCCGGGCAAGAACCGCATCCACTTCGACTCGCACGTGCCGGACCGCAAGGCGGAGGTCGCCAGACTCGTCGCGCTGGGCGCCACCGAGGTCGCGGTGCACAGCGTTCCCGGCATCGTCTGGTCGGTGCTCGCCGACCCGGACGGCAACGAGTTCTGCGTCGGCCAAGCGGGCGAAGAGCTCTAGCTCCCGCTCGGATCGACTTGGGAGCCTCGGGTCGGTCCAGGTCCGTGCCACCTCGAACCCGGCGCGCTCGTGCGTACCGAGCGGACGGGTCGAGTTGGTCGTGCCCGGCAGGGTCGTAGAGCCTTTGTAGCCCTGTGTCGGCCAGGCCGGCGAAGAGCGCTAGCTCAGCTCGACCGCAACCCGTAGTCGATCCACGTCCGAGCCACCTCGAACCCGGCGCGCTCGTACACACCGAGCGCACGGGTCGGGTTGGCCGTGTCCACGGACAGCCCGGCACGGTCGTAGCCCTGCGCCTTCGCCTGAGCCAACGTCCAGCTCAGCAAGGCCGAGGCGACGCCACGCCCGCGGTGCTCCGCGAGGGTGCCGACGTCCCCGATCCACAGTTCGCGGACGCCGGTCAGCTCCTCGACGACCGGGTAGTGCCGTGCGAGCACGAAACCGATCACGGCGCCGTCTTCGAGCGCCAGAAAGGAGGTCTCCGGAACGAACCGCTTGCTGTTGGTGAAGGACGCCGCCCATTCCTCGGGGCTGCGCTCGGTCGAGCCCCAGTGCGCGGCGAAAGCCGCGTTGCACACCTGGCGGACCTCGTCGTCGCGGGCCGGGGAGAACGGCACGATCTCGTAGGCGGACGAGATCGGGACCTGGGCGAGTGACTCGCCCAGTGCCACCTCCAGCTCGTAGAAGTGGCGGTCCGCACTGAAACCGAGTGACTCGGCCAGCGCCACGTGGCCCGCCGAGCGGCTCTCGACCATGGTGGTCGCCACCATGGGCATCGCCGGGTGACGTGCAGCGTGCAGTTCGCGCGCCATCGTGACGAGGCGCGGCAGCAGTTGACGCCCGATGCCGTTGCGGCGGAACTCCGGGTGCACCATCCCGTCGAGGCGGACGCGGTGCGTGCCCACGGGATTGTCCCGCAGCGCGACCAGGCCGTACGCCGCGAGCACGTCGTCCACGAGCACGGCCAGCGACCCGCCTGGCAGGTCCGACTCGGCGAACGACTCGGCGAAGTCCTCTTCGGACAGCAGCTCACCGGTGTCGTCAACCGACTCGGCCGCGCCGTAAAGCGCGGACACCGCCGGGATGTCCGCTGTCGTGAGCGCGCGCCACACGAGTTCCACGTCAACTGAAGCTACGGGGAGGTGATGACCCCAACAACCGAATAACGCGTTGCCCGGACCGGGCCGCCGACGCCATCCTGCGTGCGATGACGACACCGGAGATCGCACCGCTGCACGACGACCTCACGTTCCACGGACCGCTGTCCGAGGAACGGGCCGCCCGCCTGATCCACACGCTGAAGCCGCTCGACGGCGCACACGTGCTGGACGTCGGCTGCGGCTGGGCGGAGTTCCTGTTGCGAGTGCTCGAAGCCGCACCCACCGCCACCGGCACGGGTGTCGACCTCGACGCCACAGCCATCGCGCACGCCCAGGCCAACGCCGAAGCACGAGGCCTTCTGCCGCGTGTCAGCCTGCAGGTGGCCGACGTCGCCCAGTGGCAACCCGACAGGCCGGTCGACGTCGTCGTGGTCAACGGCGCCAGCCAGGTGTGGGGCGGAGACCCGTTGCAGCACACGGCGAACGCGCTCACCGCGGCGAGGCAACTGCTGCGCGCGGGCGGGAAGCTGTTGCTGGGTGAGGGTTTCTGGGAACGCGAGCCGACCGAGGAGCAGCTCGCGGCGATGCCGGTCCCACGCGACCAGTACAGCTCACTGGCCGACCTGGTGGACCTCGCTCACACGCACGGGTACCGCATGCTCGCGGTGGAGCAGGCGAGCCTCGACGAGTGGGACGTGTTCGAGAACGGGCACGGCCTGGCGTGGGAACGCTGGTTGCGCGACAACCCGGACTCTCCGCACGCCGAGGAGATCCGCGCGAAGGCCGACAGACATCGCAACTTCCGTCTGCGCGGGTGGCGCGGCACGCTGGGTCTCGCGTACGTGACGCTGCAGGCTCCCTAGAGAACCGACCGGGCTCGAGCCCCCCGGATCAAGAGCCGGGCGGTCCATCACTGAGCTAGGTGTTCCACGCCTTCCCGCCGGGTCCGGTTGATCTCCTCGCCCGCGAACGCCGCGAACTCCAGCACCGGGATCGGGTCGTCGTCGGCGGCGACGGCGCCCCGGTCCACTCCGAACAGGAAGCGGGCCGCGGCCACCTGAGGGCGCAGCCGCGCGTCGAGCGACCTGAAGAGCGCGGTCCACTGCGGCCACGCGTACAGAGGACGACGCAGGTCCAGCGGTTTTCGGGCCTTGGCCTACCCTTTCCACCGTGCTGGTGCTGCTTCCCCCGTCGGAGACCAAGGCGATCGGCGGCGAGGGTGCGCCGCTCGACCTCGACGCGCTGTCGTTCCCCGAGCTGAACCCGGTCCGCGACAAGCTGGTGTCCGCGCTGGCCGACCTCGCGAAGGACGTCCCGGCGAGCCTCAAGGCGCTCGACATCTCCGAGCGCCAGGTCGACGAGGTGCACCGCAACGCGGCACTGCGCACGTCCGAAACGACGCCCGCGCTTCTGCGCTACACCGGCGTGCTCTACGACAACCTGGACTTCCCGTCGCTCAAGAAGGCCGAGCGCGAGCGGGCCTGCGAGCGGCTGGCGGTCGCATCGGCGCTGTTCGGGGCGATCCGCGGCGGGGATCCGGTGCCCGCGTACCGGCTGTCGGGCGGCAGTACGCTGCCGTCCCACGGCAGTCTGCGCACGTTGTGGAAGCCGGCGCTGGAGCCGGTGCTCAAGGAGGCCGACGAGTTCGTCGTCGATCTGCGTTCCGGCGCGTACTCGAGCCTCGCGAAGATCCCGCACGCCGTCGTCGTGCGGGTGATCACGAGCGAGGGCAAGGTCGTGAGCCACTTCAACAAGGCCCACAAGGGTCTGCTCGCGCGTGCCATCGCGAAGAGCAGGACAGCGCCGAACGACCTGAAAGGCCTGGTCAGGCTCGCGGAGAAGGCCGGGATGCGGCTCGAGCCGACCGGCGAGAAGACCGCCGACCTGATCACTGATTAATTCGGTTGCGGGCCCGGCGGGAGGCCGGGCAAGCTTCAGCTCGCCGAAGTTCGGCGTGAGGGACGAGGAGGTGCGAGATGTCAGAGCCTGTCTTTGGACGTGGCACCGCGATCGCGACCCGTCCTTCCGCCCTTCGCGCCTGATCAGCATCGTTTGATCGCAGAGCGCCTGTGGGGCGGTCACCCTCACCTTCCGGGAGACCCCACCGTGCGCGAGCACGATCTTTTCGAACGTTACGAATCTGCTTTCGATGGCGCCGACGACACCATGCGGCGCAAGGGAAAGCGCACCAACAAGACCCGCGACGACGCGGAACCGACGCGTCGCGGCCGCATGACGGAAGAAGAAAAACTGCGGGTCTCGCGAGTGCGCGAAGACCAGCTCAGCACGGCGGACACCCCCGAGGACGGCGATCGCTGGTCCACGTGGGGCGACGCCGACCAGGGCCCCAAGCCCCACCCGGACTGGCTCGTCACCGAGCTGGCCGCGGTGGACCGCGAGCTGGGCATCGTGAAGACCGGCAAGGAGGCGGACGTCTTCCTGCTGGAACGCGCGATGGGCGAGAAGGCGTGCCTGCTCGCCGCCAAGCGCTACCGCAGCAACGACCACCGGATGTTCCACCGCGACGCGGGATATCTGGAGGGTCGCAGGATGAAGAAGTCCCGCGAGATGCGGGCCATCCAGAACCGCACCGCGTTCGGGCGCAACCTGATCGCGGAGCAGTGGGCGGTCGCGGAGTTCGCCGCGCTCGCCAAGTTGTGGCAGATCGGCGCACCCGTGCCGTATCCCGTGCAGCGCAGCGGCACGGAGCTGCTGCTGGAGTTCATCGGTGACGACGAGGGCAACGCGGCACCGCGGCTCGCGCAGGCCCGTCCGGAAGAGGACGAGCTGCTCGACCTGTGGCGTCAGCTGGTCGGCACGTTGATGACGCTCGCGGAGGCGGGCGTCACGCACGGCGACCTGTCCGCGTACAACCTGATGGTCCACGACAGCAGGCTGATCATGATCGACCTGCCGCAGGTGGTCGACCTCGTCGCGAACCCCCGCGGTGTGGAGTTCCTCGACCGCGACGTCCGCAACATCAGCGAGTGGTTCGCCTCGCGCGGCCTCCCGCCGGAGATCGCCGACCCGTCCGCGCTGGTGGCAACGCTGCTGGACGTGGCGGGCATGGGGTGAGTCACGTTGCGCGTCCGGCCGTGTCCAACGACACTGCCGGG
The DNA here is from genome assembly GCF_012184385.1 of Lentzea indica. Taxonomy (GTDB): domain Bacteria; phylum Actinomycetota; class Actinomycetes; order Mycobacteriales; family Pseudonocardiaceae; genus Lentzea; species Lentzea indica. Next base: position 16,629 of record NZ_VSRL01000068.1, on the reverse strand, counting down.
CGCGCAGGGCGTGGCCATTGATCAGCTAGACTGTGCTGTACACCGATGAAGGCTTGACGGCCGTTGACCGGTGTTTCCACCCACTCATCAGCGGCGTGACCATCACGCCGGGCCCGTCCTTGTGATCGGCACCGCGGTAGCGCGCGGGGCAGCCTCGAGACGTGCCATGTCCCGGAGGTTTGTTTTGCCATCAATGTCCGAAGGTCGTTCCGAGCGCTCTTTCAGCCGCGGCAAGCCGCGGCGCCGCTCGGGCCGCCAGGGCAACTCCCGTCCGCAAGCGCGGATCGAGGAGCCGATCGTCGCCGAGGTCTTCGAGAGCACGCTGCCGGAAGGCCCGCTGCCCTCGTTCGCCGAGCTCGGCCTGGCTGACGCGCTGATCAAGTCGCTCGTCGCCAACGAGATCACCGAACCGTTCCCGATCCAGGCAGCCACCCTGCCCGACGCGATGTCGGGGCGTGACATCCTCGGCCGCGGCCAGACCGGCTCCGGCAAGACGCTCGCGTTCGGTCTCGCCATGCTGACCCGCCTCGCGAGCGGCAGGTCCGTGCCGCACAAGCCGCGCGGCCTGATCCTGGTCCCGACCCGTGAACTGGCGATGCAGGTGGAGACGGCGCTCATGCCGCACGCCCGCTCGCTGAACCTGTGGTGCCGCACGATCGTCGGTGGCACGTCGTTCCCGCGCCAGATCGATCACCTGCGCCGCGGCGTCGACCTGCTGATCGCCACGCCGGGCCGCCTGTCCGACCACGTCCGCCAGGGGACCTGCGACCTGGGTCAGGTCGAGATCACCGCGCTGGACGAGGCCGACCAGATGGCGGACATGGGCTTCATGCCCCAGGTCCGCGCGATCCTGGACCTGACCCCGCAGGACGGCCAGCGCCTGCTGTTCTCCGCGACGCTCGACGGCGACGTGGACAAGCTGGTCCGCCAGTACCTGCACAACCCGGTGACGCACTCGGTGGCCCCGGCCACCGCCAGCGTCACGACGATGGAGCACCACCTGCTGTTCGTGTCCGCTGAGGACAAGCAGAACGTGGTGAACGAGGTGGCCGCACGCGAGGGCCGCACGATCATGTTCGTGCGCACCAAGCACCACGTGGACCGCCTGGCCAAGAAGCTGCGTTCGATGGGCGTCAACGCGGGCGCGCTGCACGGCGGCAAGGCGCAGAGCGCGCGCACCCGCGTGCTCGGCGAGTTCCGCGAGGGCACCACTCCCGTCCTCATCGCGACGGACGTGGCGGCTCGCGGCATCCACGTCGACGACGTCTCGCTCGTCGTCCACGTCGACCCGCCTGCCGACCCGAAGGACTACCTGCACCGCGCAGGCCGCACGGCTCGCGCCGGCCAGTCCGGCACGGTCGTCACGCTGGTCACCCACGACCAGCGCCGCGCGGTCCAGGGCATGGCCGCCCGTGCGGGCATCCGCCCGGAGAGCACGAAGGTGCGCCCCGGTGACGAGGACCTGATCCGCATCACCGGCGCCCGCATCCCGACCGGCGAGCCGATCATCGAACGCGAGAAGCCGGCCCGTCGTGGCGGTGGCGGCGGCGGTCGTCGTTTCGGCGCTCCTGCCGCCGGTGGTCGCGGTGAGTACCGCGGCGGTTCCGGTGGTCGTCGCTCCGAGGGCGGCGAGTTCCGCAGCGGCCCGCGCCGCTCGGAGCGCTCCGAGGGCGGCCGAGCTTTCGGCCGGACCGAGCGCACCGGTCGTCCGCGCAGGGCACCGCAGCACTGATCTGATCGGATCTGACAAGGCTGAAGGCCGTCTCCCGCAACGGAGGCGGCCTTCAGCCTTTCGGACAACGGCTACGGACTCGATCTGTTTCTCGTTGTGCGAGCAGGCCTTTGGTGCTGCCCGCCGCTGGGCGGCCGTCGCGTCCCATGGCCGGCCGGACTTGTGGAAGCGCGCATCTGCGGTGTGCGACGTGACCGCACCGATGGGCGGATCGGTTGCGCCGGTGGTTCGTCCCGGCGCGCGAAGGGTTCGCGTGGTTCAGCCTCTTGTGCCGCGAGCTTGTCGAGGAGGGCGGCCCGGCGGGCTGCGGTCTCATGTCGTTCGGCGAACATTCCCTTCAGCGCGTCATCGAGATCCTGGAAGCGCTTGGTCGCGTCATCGGGTCCGCGGTCCGAGCTGATCATTCGTTCCTCCTCCCGCTGATCGTGCTGGGTTCAACGGGCTTCGCTCGTCCTGTCAGCTGGCGAAGCCTGCGTCGGCCGCGGCTGATACGTTGCTTGACCACGTCGGTGGACACCTCGGTGATCTCAGCGATTTCGGCGTTGGCAAAGCCCTGAGCGGCGAGGACCACGGCTTCCCGATGTTCCACGGGGAGCTTCGCGAGCGCACGGAACGTTTCCGCTGCCTCCAGGGCGATCTCGGGTTCAGCCCAGGCTCTTTGACGAAAGTCGAGGCCACGCAGGCGTTCGTCGTATCGCTTGTTCGCAGACAGCACCTTGATCACTACACGGCGGGTGACCGCGTAGAGCCATGCGCGTTCGTTTTCGACGGTCTTGGCGTCCGCCTTACGACTGAGCAGTGCGAGGATGGCCTCATCGGCGACATCCTCGGCCTCTGTCGGCGTACATCCGAGTTTGTACGCATGGGCGGCCAGTTCATCGGCGTACCGATCGAGCAGGGCGAGGGCACGCACACGGCGCACGGCCTCACCGGCTCTGTTGTCACTCACGTCGTCTCCGGCTCCGGCGAAGGCTGGATGTAGATCAGCAACCGGGAACCGTCGGCCTTCTGGTCGTCCACCGTGCTGCGGTCAGGCAAGTTGCGCAGCACCTCGACGTAGGTCGTGCGGCGTTCCCGCTCCGCCAGCGTGCCGGCCCTGATGTCGAGCACCTTGTCGAGCCATCCGATCACCAACTGTTACCTCCGTGTCCGTTCTTACGACAATGAGTGCAACGCAGGGCGAAACGGTGACAAAAGATCTTGAAAGCTGAAGGCCGCCTCCCCCACCGGGGCAAGCGGCCTTCGTCGTGTCAGGTTGTGAACCAGCTACCCACCTACGTGCTCACTTCGGGGGCGCGGCCTTGAACGTCCACTTGGCAGCGTCACCGGAGCACGACGCCGCCGTCACCTTGCCGGACGCGTCCCGGTAGCACTTGGTGTTGTGCTGCATGTCCGAGATGGTCTTGTTCGGGTTGATGGACCACTGCTGGGCCGGTCCCCCGTCGCACTTCTTCAGCACGACCTTGCCCGAGGACAGAGTGGTGCACTGCTGGGGCGTCCCCTGCTCCATGAAGGCGCCGTGGAACTTGAACTGCTGAGACGCGGAGCCGTTGCAGGTGGCCGTCGTCAGCTGCGAGCCGGAAGCACCGCCCTGGAGGCACTTGCCGGTGGAGACGTTCTTGTACTCGCCGTTGGTGGTCTTGGGCTTCGCGCCGCCGTAGCACTCGCCGGTCGAGGTGTTGAAGATCGGCGTCGGGTCGACGGTCAGGTTCGACGGCGGGTTGATGATGGTCTCTTCCATCACGGGCTTGCCGTCGGCGTGGTAGTTCGTCAGCGCGTCTTCGCAGTCGATGACGTTCATGGCGTTGCCGCCCTTGCCGCCGACCCAGGCGTCGAAGTGCCAAAGACGAGGGCCGCCGTTGGGGCCGTTGCCGTTCCAATCCTGCTCACACGAGGAACAGGAGTCCTCCATGATGAAGTACTTCTTCACCCGCGGGAAATAGATCTTCGTGCCCGGCTTGGCTTCCTTGCTGGACGTCGCGAACGTGATCGGGTCCGACCAGGTTCCCTTGCCGCCGGCCTTGCTGTGGATCTGCGGGTAGGCGATGTCACCACCAGGCGGCGTGTTGTCGTACCAGCCGTAGAAGGTCCAGAAGACCTGTTGGGATGCCGCGCTCGCAGGTGATGAAGCGAACAAACCGGACATCATGAGCAAAATGCCTGCCGCCAAAGACAGGGCGCGTTTCATGCGTGCCTCCGCAGGAACCGGTGGACTGAGGCGGCGTGACTGCAGAGTCCACCGGTCGGGCGGCTTTTGTAAAGAAACTTATCTAACTATTTGCTGACGCAATGCCCGCGACAGGGCCGACCACGATGATCGCGGGAGGACGAACCTCCCACTTCTCCATGTCGGCGGCCAGGGAGTCCAAAGTGGAGCGGAACACGCGCTGAGATGCCGTGCTGCCTTCCTGAATCACGGCAACGGGCGTCGAAGCGGGACGGCCTTCCATCAACGCCGCGGCGAACGCACCGGCACGTTCGACCGCCATCATCAGCACGACGGTGCCCTTCAGGCGTGCGATCGCGGACCAGTCCACGAGAGAACGCGGGTCATCCGGTGCAACGTGACCCGAGACGACGACCACCTCGTGCGCCACACCTCGGTGCGTCACCGGCACACCGGCCAGAGCAGGCACACCAAAGGCCGACGTCACGCCCGGCACCACGGTGACCGGAATGCCGGCCTCGGCGCACGCCAGCAGCTCCTCGAAGCCCCGCCCGAAGACGTACGGGTCGCCGCCCTTCAACCGGACGACGAACTTCCCCTCCTTGGCGCGGTCGATCAACGTCTGGTTGATGAACTCCTGCGTCGCCGCGCGGCCGTACGGGATCTTCGCCGCGTCCACGACCTCGACGTGCGCCGGCAGGTCCTCCAGCAGCTCGCGCGGTGCCAGCCGGTCGGCGACGACCACGTCCGCGTGGGCCAGCAAACGCTTGCCCTGCACGGTGATCAGCTCCGGATCGCCCGGACCGCCGCCCACCAGGGCCACGCCCGCAGGCTTCAAAGCCTGGTCGGCGATGCGCCCGTCGCGCAACGCCGCCACGAGCCCGTCCCGCACGGCGGCCGACCGGCGGTGCTCGCCACCCGCGAGCACGCCGAGCACGAGCCCGTCGTGCGTGCCGACGGCCGGTGTCACGGCCGTGCCCTCGACGGCGATGTCCGCGCGCACGCAGAACACCCGCTGTGCCAGCGCCTCGTCGCCGATCTGCGTGTTCACCTCGACGTTGGACGTGCACGCCACCACGTACCAGGCGCCCTCGACGTCACCCGGCTGGAACCGCCGCTGGTGCCACGTCAGTTCCCCCGCGTCGACCATGCCCTGCACGGCGGGCGTGACGGACGGCGACACGAGTTCGACGGCGGCGCCGCTGGCGATCAGGCGAGGCAGGCGGCGTTGCGCGACCGTGCCTCCACCGACCACGAGGACGCGCCGGCCCCGCAGGTCGAGGCCGGCCAGGTAGTGCTGTTCAAAGGGCATGCGTAGAAGCATCCACACCGGACACGCCGTGTCCAGCCGAAGGGAACATGGTCACAGCCTCAGTAGCTCGAAAGAGGTGGCCAGAGTGCCGCCGAACCGCTGGCCCACCATCTCAGCCATGCTCCGCAGGAACGGCTCCGGGTCGGCCATGTCCCCGCTCAGCGCAGCCAGATAGGCCTTGTGCGCGCGCAGCGATTCGACCGATGCGTCGAACGAGTCGGCGATGTCCACGGCGTGCGTCGCCAACGGCGAGGACGCCGCCGCCACGTACTTGACGCCGTTCCACGGCTCCAGCCCCAGGTCCTGGAAGATCCACCGGTTGCCCGCGTCCCGCACCGCGTCGACGGTGGCACGCCCGACCGCGATGTGGTCCGCCATGTTCAGGCCGCCACCGGGCCACGTCTCGCGGAAGTTGCCGGTGATCACGACCTCGGGCTTGTGCCGGCGGATCGCCGCCGCGATGTCGCGGCGCAACGGCACGCCGTACTCGATCACACCGTCCGGGTGGTCCAGGAACTCGACTTCCGTCACGCCGACGGCCGCGCAGGACGCGATCTGCTCCTCGACGCGCAACGGTCCGCAGACGGCCGGTTCCATCGTGTCGATTCCGGCCTCGCCACGGCACGCCAGCAGGTATGCGATCTTCTTGCCTTGAGCGGTCCAACGCGCGATTGCGCCCGCGCCGCCGTATTCCATGTCGTCGGGGTGAGCGACGACGACCAGCGCGCTCGACCAGTCCTCCGGCACAGCTTCGAGATCAGCCATGCCCGCAGGATCGCTTGATCCTGCGGGCATGGCAACCGAGCGTGCTACAGCTGAGCAGTGATCACCGAGTAGTACGGCGCGATGCGGCCGTACACGCCGGGGTAGCCGGCTGCGGCACAACCGCGGCCCCACGACGTGTCACCGATGAGCTTGCCACCGAACACCAGCGGGCCACCGGAGTCGCCCTGGCAGGTGTCCACGCCACCCTGCGGGAAGCCCGCGCACACCATGGAGGTGTTGCTGTACTGCGAGTACGCGGTCTTGCAGGTCGAGTCCGAGGTCAACGGCACGTTGGCCTTCAGCAGGTACCGGGAGGCGGAGCCACCCGACGACGTGGTGCCCCAGCCGAGGATCAACGCGGAGTTGCCCGCGGTGTAGAGCGCGGTGTCCTGCGGCGTGGCGAGCGGCAGGGTTGCCGAGCTGATGTTGCGGTCCAGCGTCAGCACGGCCACGTCGTAGCCGGCGGTCGCGGTGGTGTAGCTCGGGTGCACCCAGATCTTGGTCACGTTCGCGACCGTGCCCGCGGTGCTCTGCTTGTCGTCACGGCCGTGCACGACGCGCGTGCTGGCCGGCGTGCGGCCCTTCACGCAGTGCGCGGCGGTGACGACCTTGTTGGCCTTGGTCAGCGTGCCTCCGCAGAACTGCGATCCGGAGGTGGAGGCGAGGTAGACGACCCACGGGTACGTCGACGTGCTGGCCCGCGTGCCACCGACGATCATCGGTGAGACGTCGGCGTTGGCGGCCGGGGCGATGAAGAAGATGCTCGCAAGAGCGGACACCACGACGGACACGATCAGGCGATGCAGGGTTTTCGCCATGTAGCCAGTCCTTCCCGATGACACTGTGTGTGCAGGGTGTCGAGCGGCGGCACACACAGCGTCACGGGCGCGGAATCAATCGCACAACCCGCCACTAGTCGTTACGGGTGGTTTGACAGTTGACTAGACGCAGCGGTCCCGTACTCCGGGAACAACAATGACGTCGGCTTCGACCGGATCGTCCAGCGTAGGTCCGGCTCCGAAAGCAACGAGCGCGACAGCCGCACCGCGCGAGGCCAAGTCGCACGCACCCTCGTAGCGGACCTCGGTTCCGGAACGCAGGAGCGGCCCGACGGCATCGATCGCCTCGGGGGTGCCCACCACGAACGCCGCGCGCCTGATCTCCGCCTCCGCACGGGGCGTGCGTTCCTCCGCCGAGCCCGGCCCGAGGCCGACGAGCGCGAGCCGCCCGCGTGGCAGCACCCGTGCCGCGGCCACGGTCACGTTGTCCCGCTTGAACTTCTCGGCCGCCAGCTCCACCGGTGCACCGTGCGCGAGCATCTGCGCGCCGCGCAACGCCGCTGCCTCGGCGACGCTCGCGGTGCGCTCGGCGTTCGAGGTCAGCTACGCCGAACTCGGATCTCCTGCCGTGGCACAGGTTTTCCGCCTGATCGGCCTCCTGGACGGCCCGACTTCGCGGTCGCGGCCGCACGGGCGCTGACCGACGTGCCGGACGTCGAGGAGCTGCTCGCCGAGCTCGCCGCCGCCCATCTCGTCGAGGAACCGGTACCCGGTCGCTTCGCGCTGCACGACCTGCTGCGGTTGTTCGCGCGGGAACGCTGCCGTGGCTCGGAGTCGTCCGAGGAACGGTCGCTGGCACTGGAACGCGTGCACAAGCACTACCTGGAAGCCTTGGCGGACAACCCCGCCGACCTCTGGCTCGCCGAAGAGCGCGACAACCTGATCGCCGCCGCCCACCAGGCCTCACCGGCCGACGCGATCGCGTTCGCCGCCGGCCTGTCCTGGTACTTCCGCCGCCGCTCCGAGGTGGCGGACTGGGCCGCGCTGAACACCCTCGCCCTGGAAGCCGCCCGGTCGCTGGGCGACGTCCGCGCGGAAGCGCTGGCGCTGAAGGAACTCGGTGCCGCCTGCGAGCGCGGCTTCAAGTTCGCCGAGGCCCAGCAGCACTGGACGGCCGCGCTCGCGCTGGCCCGCTCGTTGAGCGACCGCCAGCTCGAAGCCGTGACCCTCAACAACCTCGGCATCGTGCACTGGCGCCGCCGCGACCTGCCCGCCGCGGTCACCTCGCTGGAAGCGTCGCTGACGTTGCGCGAGAAGCTGGACGATTCCCAGGGCGCGGCTTACGTCCGGACCAACCTGGGGCTGGTGCACGCGGCGCTGGGTGACCTGCCGGCCGCGTTGGTGTGTTACGAGGAGACCCTGACGACGTTCCGCGCCTGTGGCGACCGTTCTGGCGAGCTGCACGCGCTGGCGAACATGGTCGACGCCCATCGTCAGCTCGGTTCGCTGGACCGGGCGCTGGAGCTGGCGGAGGAAGCGCTGCAGCTCGCGCGTTCGGTGGGGGACAGGCAGATCGAGGCGGGGGTGCTGCTCGACCGCGGCATCGTCCACGAGCTCGCCGGCTGCCCTGAGAAGGCCAGGGAGTCTTACGGCGAGGCCGTCAGGTTGTCGCGGCGGATCGGGTTCCGGTGGGGCGAGTCGGAAGCGTCGCGGCGACTGGCGGCGCTGGACGCGTGACGATCGGCTGTGGCCAGGTCATCGAGCATAGGTGTGGATCTCCGTCGCTTTCAGGGAGACCCACAGCGTGTCACCGGGCTGCAGTCGCAGCTCGGCCACAGTGGCGGTGGTGATGTCGGCCAGCACGGCGGGGGAGCCGGCGAGATCGACGCGGGTGGTGTGGGCGTGTTGCTCGATGCCGGAAACGACGGCCTGCCACGTGTTCCGCGGGCTTCCCGCGGGTTTGGCGGGGAACAGGCTCACCGCGGACGGCGGGAACACCACGTGCACCGGACCTTCAGAAGGCTCTGCGATCGTGAGCGTGCCGCCGCCGTCGAGACGCACCTCGGTGCCGGAAGCGACGCCCCGGTAGAAGTTGAGGCCGACGAGGTGGGCTACGTAGTCGGTGCGCGGCTGCCGGACGACTTCGCGCGGCGTGCCCTGCTGGACCACGCGGCCGTCCTCCAGGATGACGATCCGGTCCGCGAGCACCATGGCGTCCAACGGGTCGTGGGTGACCAGGAGCGTGTGACCTGGGTAGTTCTGGAGGTGCCTGCCCAGTTCGGAACGCACGCGCAGCCGGGTGGTGGCGTCCAGCGCTGCCAGTGGTTCGTCGAGCAGCAGCAGTTCCGGTGACGTGGCGAGTGCGCGGGCGAGGGCGACGCGCTGGGCCTGGCCGCCGGAAAGCGTGCGGGGCTTGGCCCTGGCGAACTCGGCCAGGCCGACCTGCCGCAAGCCTTCCAGTGCGATGACGTTGGCCTCGGCCTTGCGGGTGCCGCGAGCGCGCAGGCCGAACGCGACGTTGTCGAGCGCGCTCATGTGCGCGAAGAGCAGGTAGTCCTGGAACACCACGCCGATCGGGCGTTTCTCGGCGGGCAGATCGTCCCAAGTGGACTCGCCGACGCGGACACGGCCACCGGTCAGCAGTCCGGCGAGCGCGCGCAGGGCGGTGGTCTTGCCCGCACCGTTGGGGCCGAGCAGTGCCACGACCTCGCCCGGCTCGATCGCGAGGTCCAGTTCGAGCGTGAAGTCGTCGCGCTGGACGCGGAGCTCTGCGTGCAGGGTCATGCGCGGATCCACTTGTCGCGCAGGCCGGCCAGCACGGCGACGGACACCAGGAGCAGCACGATGCTGAGCACGATGGCGGCGTCCGGGTCGGTCTCCAGCGCCAGGTAGACGGCGAGGGGCATGGTCGTCGTCCTGCCGGGGAAGTTGCCGGCGAACGTGATCGTCGCGCCGAACTCGCCGAGCGCGCGGGCCCAGCACAGCACGGTTCCCGCCACCACCCCCGGCATGATCCCCGGCAGGGTCACACGGCGGAACGTCAGCCAGCGCGAGGCCCCGAGCGTCGCGGCGGCCTCCTCGTAACGCGGGTCGGCGGCCCGCAGGGCTCCCTCGACCGAGATGACCAGGAACGGCATCGCGACGAACGCCTCGGCGAGCACGACTCCCGTTGTGGTGAACGGAAGTGAGACGCCGAACCACTGGTCGAGGTACTGGCCGACCAGCCCTCGCCGCCCGAGCACCAGCAGCAGTGCCACGCCACCCACCACCGGGGGCAGGACCAGCGGCACCGTCACCAAGGCGCGCAGCAACCCACGACCGGGCAGGTCGCTGCGCGCGAGCAGCCACGCGAGTGGCACGCCGAGAACGAGACAGACGATCGTGGCGAGCGACGCGCAGATCAACGAGAGTTGCAGCGCCTGCCCGACTTCGGCGCTGAAGAGCTGCGAGGGCAAGGTCGCCCATGGCGTCTCGACGAGCAGGCCCGCCAGCGGCACGAGCAGGAAGGCGAGCCCTGCCACCGCAGGCAGGACCAGGACGACCGGCAGCCTCGACCTCACGGCGCCGCGAACCCGGCTTCGGCCAGCACCTCGCGGCCCTTCGCGGACAGCACGTGGTCGACGAAAGCCTGGGCAGCGGTGGCGTTGGGCGCCTTGGCCAGCGGTGCGATCGGGTAGTCGTTGACCGCGCTCGAAGCCTCCGCGAAGTCCTGGCCCTCGACCTCGTCACCGGCCGCCTTGACGTCCGTGCGGTAGACGAGCGCCGCGTCGACCTCGCCCAGTGACACCTTGGTGAGCGCGGCCTTCACGTCCTGCTCCAGCGTGTCCGGCGCGGCCGTGATCCCGGCTGCCTCGAACGCCTTCTTCGACGCCGCGCCGCACGGCACCTGCTCCGCGCACAACGCGATCTTCAGGTCGGCCTTGGCGAAGTCCGCGAGACCCGTGATCTTGCCGGGGTTGCCCTTGGGGACCACGATCTGCAGCGTGTTCTTCGCGAACGTCGCCGGCGAGGCCGTGATCGCCCCGGTGTCGGTCACCTGCTTCATGTTCGACGGCGCCGCGGACGCGAACACGTCGGCGGGCGCGCCGCGGTTGATCTGCTGCGCGAGCGCCGAGCTGCCCGCGAAGTTGAACGTGACCTTCGAACCGGGGTTCGCGGCCTCGAACTCCTTGCCCAGCTTCTGGAACGACCCGGTCAGCGACGCCGCCGCGAACACCGTGATCTCCCCGGTGACACCCGTGCCGGGCTGGTGCTGAGACCCGCATCCCGCGAGCACCAGGGTGGCCGCCACCGCGAGGACCCTCCTCAACTCAGGCCTCCGGGATCTCGACGACGACGTGGGTGGACTTGATGGAGGCAACGGCGACACTGCCCACCTCGAGGCCCAGCTCGTCCGCGGACTCGCGGCTCATCAGCGACGTGATGCGGAACGGCCCTGCCTGCATGTCGACCTGGGCCATGACCCCGTCCTTGATGACACGGGTGACGATGCCCTTCATCCGATTGCGAGCCGAAGCCGCCACCGTCACACCGGGCTCGGTCACCTCGGTCATCTTCTGGGCGAACGCGGCGAGCTCCGTCCCGCTGACGCCCTTGCGCCCGTTGTCGAGCACGACGGACTCCAGGCGTCCCTGGTCTATCCACCGGCGCAGGGTGTCGTCACTGACCCCGAGCAGCGCGGCGGCCTCGCTGATCCGCAGATTCGGCACGAACGGCAGCTTATAACCGCGTCTGCGGAACTCTCAACCGCGAAAGTCCTAGGTGTCGGGGGAACCCGACTTATCGGTGGCGTCTCACCTCGTGACCATCGGCGCTTCGCATCACCGCCGATGCTCATAGGGGAGCCGTCAGTCATGCACGTGAGGGTCGTAGCCGCTGTCCTCCTGCTGGTCACCGGATGTGCCGCCGAGCAGAAGAGAGGTCCCAGCGGCGAACCCGTCAGGATCGGATACCTCAACAACGCGTCCGGCGCGTTCGCCGTGCCGGAGCTGCAAACCGGTGCCGAGGTCGCCGTCGCCCACCTCAACCGCAAGGGCGGCCTCAAAAACCGTCCGTTCGAGCTCGTCACCTGCCCCACGGACGGCACGCCCGAACAGTCGGAGAAGTGTGCCGAGAAGTTCGTCGGCGAGAACGTCGAAGTGGTCGTGCAGGGTGTGGACACCGGGGCCGACGCCGCGATGCCCAAGCTGAACGAGGCCGGCATTCCGCTCGTCGGGCACGTTCAGTTCACGCCAGGCCTGATGAACCACAAGAACGCGTTCTTCTTCGGTGCCGCCGCCGTCGCGTACGGCACGGCGGCGCTGAAGTACTACGCCGACCAGGGCGTGAAGACGGTGGCCTGGCTGCTGCCCGAGTCGCCGACGACGCACGCCTTCACCGACACCGTGCTCACCCCGGCAGCCAAGCGGTTCGGCCTCGGCTACCGCTCGGTCTACTACCCCGCGGACAACCCCGGTTGGGAGAGCCTGGCCAGGACCGTCGCCACCGCGGAAGCCTCCGGCAGCATCGCCGCCACCGAGGACCAGTGCACGCACATGGTCCGTGCGCTGCGGGAAGCCAGTTACGACGGGCGGATCCTCGCGGCGTCGTGCACCGGGCTGCCCAGGTCCGTCGGGAACCAGTCGATCGGCGTCGAGCTGTCCTCCGACTTCTGGCACCCCACCGACCCGCTGTCCGCGCCGCCAGCCAACCAGGAGGAGATCGAGGAGTACCGGCAGGCCATGAAGGACGCCGGCCACGACGAACCCGTTGCGGGAGCGGTGGTGTCGTTCGCGGACATGATGACGCTCGCGCGGGTGCTGTCCACTTCGGACGGTACGCCCGAGCAGGCCCTGCGTGCCGTGAAGGACCTCGACAGCTTCCTCGGGCCGCAGATCACCTGCGACCACGCGTGGTTCGGCAACTCGGCGTGCAGCACCGCCGTGCTGTTCTACCGGTTCCAGCCGAACGGGGCGCTCAAGGCTCAGATCCCGGACTTCATCGAGGTCTCCAAGCTCGGGTAACCTGTCGAATTGAAGACTTCTTCAATTCGACAGGTTGTGGTGTCGTGAACGAGTTCAGGGACAACCTGCTGGCCCGCATCGAGCAGGCGGAAGAGGCCGTGCGCCTGGCGGTGGAACGGCAGGACGCGTACGCCGCCGAGGTGCACGGCGCCGACCTCGCGAACCTCAGGCGGCTCGCCGACGAGCACGGGGTGAAGTGACCGTGCCCGTTCCGCTGTACCAGGCGAAGGCCGACTTCTTCCGGATGCTCGGGCATCCGGTGCGCATCCGCGTGCTGGAGCTGCTCCAGGACGGGCCGAAGGCGGTGCGCGACCTGCTCGTCGAGATCGACGTGGAGGCCTCGAACCTCTCCGCCCAGCTCGCCGTCCTGCGCAGGTCCGGGATCGTCACGGCCACCCGCGAGGGCTCGACCGTGGTGTACGCCCTCGCCGGCGGTGACGTGGCCGAACTGCTCAGAGCCGCCAGACGCATCCTGACCGAACTGCTGGCCGGGCAGAACGAGCTGCTGCTCCAGCTCCGCGCGGAACCGGTGTGAGCGTCCTGCCCTAAACGTGCCCGGCGACGCGGTGCGGCTCGTACGCCGACTCGAGGAGCTTCACCTCGTCCTCGGTCAGCTCGAAGTCGAGAGCCGCCACCGCGTCGCCGAGCTGCGCGGGCTTGGTCACGCCGACGATCGGGGCCGTCACGACGGGATTGCGCAGCAGCCACGCCAGCGCGACCTGGGCCCGTGACACGCCACGGGCGGCGGCGACCGCGGCCACCTGCTCGACGATCGCGCGGTCAGAGTCGACGTACAAAGTGGACCCGAACTCGTCGGTCTCGGTACGGGCGGTCGTGGCGTCCCAGTCGCGGGTCAGCCGGCCGCGGGCCAGCGGGCTCCACGGGATCACCGCGATGCCCTGGTCCGCGCACAGCGGCAGCATCTCGCGCTCCTCCTCGCGGTAGAGGAGGTTGTAGTGGTTCTGCATCGACACGAACCGCGTCCAGCCGTTCTGGTGCTGCGTGAACAACGCCTTGGCGAACTGCCACGCGTACATGGACGAGGCGCCGATGTAGCGCGCCTTGCCGGACTTCACCACGTCGTGCAGCGCTTCGAGCGTCTCCTCCAGCGGGACGGTCTTGTCGAAACGGTGGATCTGGTACAGGTCCACGTGGTCCGTGCCCAGGCGGCGCAACGAGTTGTCGATCTCGGTGAAGATCGCCTTGCGGGACAGCCCTGCGCCGTTCACGCCCTCGCGCATGCGGCCGTGCACCTTGGTGGCGAGCACGATCTCCTCGCGGCGCGCGAAATCGCGAAGTGCGCGGCCGGTGATCTCCTCCGAGGAACCGGCGGAGTAGACGTTCGCGGTGTCGAAGAAGTTGATGCCGGCTTCGATCGCTGCCTTGATGAACGGCCGGGACTCCTCCTCCGGCAAGGACCACGCGTGGTTGCCCAGCGACGGATCCCCGTAGCTCATCATGCCGAGACAGATCTCCGACACGTCCATGCCGGCGAGCTTGGTGTAACGCACGGTCAGGCCCCTCAGGAAAACGATGATCACGGTCGGGTGATGGTGGCGACAACCTGTTCAACATCAACGTAGTCCCGCTCGCCGGATCGTGCCCCTCTTTGACACGAGAGTGGCAACCGGACATGCGCACCTGACCAGCAGGTTTAGCTTCTTTCCCTGGGGTCTGAGAGGAACGCGCATGGTGAGCATCGACGTGGTCGCGGCGCCGCGGGACGTGCTGGAGCGGACCCGTGCCACGGTCGAACCACCGCTCCACGCCGCGCTGGCCGACCTTCCTGACGAAACCCACGAGGTGATCCAGTACAGCCTCGGGCAGCAGGACTTCTCGACCGCCGCGCTCGCCCTGCTCTCCGCGGAGACGATCGGCGACGCCACCGAGGCGATCAGGGTGGCCGTCGCGCTGGAACTCGCGCACCTGCACGAACAGTTGCACGCGGACCTCCTGACCCGCGCTGTCAGCAGGGGCCGTCAGCCGAGCGCGTTGGTGGAGTTCGGCGACGACAGGGCGGTATCTGCGGCGGACGCTTTGGTTTCGCTCGCCTTCGCACGGCTCACGAAACCAGAGGTGATGATCCTCAACGCCACGTTGTTGTCCGTTGTGGACGGTTATGTCCAGGAAATCGAGATGGACGAACGAGACGACGTCGACCTGACCGAACATCTGGGCGTGGCGGCGGCGAAGCACTCGGCGCTCACGGCGTGCGCGTGCGAGCTGGGTGCACTGGCCGCGGGCGCGAGCAGCAGCCAGGCCGGCCACCTCAGGGAGTTCGGCGACGACATCGGCCTGGCGCGCAAGCACGTCGACGACGTTCTGGCCATCTGGGGCGGCGCCGCGATCAGCGGCAGGCCGCTGCACCACGACCTCGCGCGCCGCCGTCGCACCCTCCCTGTCGTGGCGGCGATCGACGCAGGCACCGACGTGTACTCCTTCGATGCGGAACCCCGCGAACTGGCCGACCTCGTCGAGCGGGCGGGCGGCCGGAAGTGGTGCGAGCAGCAGGCGGAACTGCTGCTCGCCCGCGCCCTCAACCACCTGCGGCAGGTGAAACCGAGGGCGCGGGCGGCGGACGAGCTGTTCGGGCTCGCCAGGGAGGTCACGACCGCCAGGTGTGCGTGGGCTCGAACCCCAGCACCCGTCGTGCCTTCTCAATCGACAGCAGCGTCTCGTGAGGACCGAACTCCCGCTTGAGCGGCACGCCGGGGTAGACCTTCGCGACGAGCTCGTCGTTCGGCGTCGTCATGCACGTGTCGGCGTTGGCGATGATGAACACGTCAAAGCCCGTGGCGTCGTGCGCGAGCGCCTTGCGCACGGCCTGCGCACCGTCCCGTGCGTCGATGTACGACCAGAGGTTCCACTTGCGCGCGAGCGGGTCGGCGTCGAACGGGAAGCGCTCGTAGTCGTGCGGCTCCATGACGTTCGAGAACCGCAACCCGATGATCTTCATCTCGGGCTCCCACCGGCAGAACTGCTGGGCGAGCGTCTCGTCGACGAGCTTGCCCAGCGAGTACGACGTCTCCGGACGCCCCGCGTACTCCTCGTCGATGGGGATGTACGGCGGGGGAGTGTCGAACGGCAGTCCCAGCACCGTCTCGCTGGACGCCCACACCACGTTGCGTACGCCGGCCAGCCGTGCCGCGGCGAACACGTTGTAGGTGCTCGTCACGTTGTTGTGGAACGTCTTCGCGTTGGGCGCAACGCCCGGACCCGGAATCGCCGCCAGGTGCACGACGGCGTCCAGTCCGGCGTACCTGTCGTCGATGCCGCTGACCGCCTCCACGACCTGGCCGTAGTCGGTCAAATCGACCCGCGTGAACTCGCATCCCTGACCGGCCGGAGGGGTGGCCTGGTCGAGGTTGTGGACCTCCCAGCCGTGCTCCAGCAGGTCGGCCACGACGGCACGCCCGAGCTTGCCGCTGCCTCCGGTCACCACGACGCGTTGAGTCATGGGGCAGATAGTGCCTCACCGTGACCGGTAGGACCGCCTGTCGAGACGGGCTACGGGCGCAGGACGAGTTTTCCGCCGGCGTGGCCGCTCGCGCTCAGCTCCTGTGCCTTGCCGGCGTCGGCCAGTGGAAGGCTCTGCGCGACCCGCACTCCGAGCTTGCCGTCCGCCGCGAGGCGGGCGTACTCGGCGAGCTCGGCGCCGAACGGGCGGCCGCCGCTGGAAAAGGTGACGCCCACCTCGGCGGCACGGGGATCGGCGATGGTGACGATCCGATCGGTGCCGCCGCGCAGCTCGATCGACACCTCCAGATCGCCCTGGCCCGCGGCGTCGTACACGGCGCCGACGCCCTGCGGTGCGGCGGCGCGGACCCGTGCGGCGAGGCCGTCACCGTAGGCGACCGGGATCGCGCCGAGGG
>NZ_VSRL01000067.1 GCF_012184385.1 Lentzea indica | reverse complement strand
CGAGGCCGCCACGTGCCGGGATGCGCACGTTGTCCGCGCCCGTGGAGACGGCAGCGCCGATCCGGTTGCCGCCGCCCCGCGTCAGGTGCGCGACCGCGGCCGTCGCGGCGATGGCCAGGTCGCGCTTCTCGCAGGCCGCCGTGCCGAAGTCGAGCGACGGCGACAGATCGATCGCCATCCAGGTCTCCAGCTCGCGGTCCGCGACGGTCTCGCGGATGTGCGGCACCGTCGTGCGCGCCGTGACCGCCCAGTCCATCCGGCGCACGTCGTCGCCGGGCTGGTAGGTCCGCGCCTCGCCGGGCTCGGTGCCCGGTCCCGGCACGAGACCGAGGTGGTTGCCCTGCAGCAGACCGTCGAGGCGGCGCCGGACGTCGAGCTCCAGCATGCGCAGCGCCGCCTCCATCCGGACGCCTCGCAGCACGGGCGCGCCCACGACGGGCGCTCGGTGGCTTTCGCTGAAGCGTTCTTCGGGCTCACTGCCTACCAGCCGGGACCGGCTGCTGCGGACGGGCCGACACCTGCGGCAACGGCACGATCTGCAGCACTCGCGTGATGATGTGGTCGATCGGCACGCCGTCGGCCAACGCGTCGTAAGAGAGCACGAGGCGGTGGCGCAGCACGTCCGGGACGACGTCCACGACGTCCTGCGGCAGCACGTAGTCCCGGCCGCGGACCAGTGCCAGGCCACGCGCGGCGGCGATGATGCCCAGCGACGCACGCGGCGAGGCACCGTAGGCGACCCAGCCTGCAACGTCGGTGAGGCCGTGCTCACCCGGCGCGCGGGTCGCGATCACCAGGCGCACCACGTAGTCGACCAGCGCGTGGTGCACGAAGACGCGCGACGCCACGCCCTGCAGGCGCACCAGCTCCTCCGGCGAGAGGACCTGGTTCGGCGTGGGCGCCTCGACGCCCATGCGGTAGACGATCTCGCGCTCTTCCTCGGCGGTCGGGTACTCGACCTGGATCTTGAAGAGGAACCTGTCGCGCTGCGCCTCCGGCAGCGGGTACACGCCCTCGTTCTCGATCGGGTTCTGCGTCGCCAGCACCAGGAACGGGTTCGGCATCGGGAACGTGCGGCCGCCGATCGACACGTGTCGCTCGGCCATCACCTCGAGCATCGCCGACTGCACCTTGGCGGGTGCGCGGTTGATCTCGTCGGCGAGCACGAAGTTCGCGACGACAGGACCCAGTTCGACGTCGAACGTCTCGCTGGACTGGCGGTAGATGCGGGTGCCGAGGATGTCGGCCGGCACCAGGTCGGGCGTGAACTGCACGCGCGAGAACGAGCCGCCGACCACGCGGGCGAACGTCTCGACGGCGAGCGTCTTCGCGACACCCGGCACACCTTCGAGCAGCAGATGGCCCTTGGCCAGCAGACCGACGAGCATCCGCTCGACGAGCCGGTCCTGGCCGACGATGACCCGCTTCACCTCGAACACCGTGCGTTCGAGCAGCTGGGCGTCACGAGCCGGGGTGACGGGCGCCGATGCGTTCGGCGTTGCCTCGGCGGCGGGCTCGGTCACGTGCGGGCCTCCATGCAGAACAGGGTTTTACCGATAGTGGAACAGTCTTGCTCTTCGCCTGTTCAACCGCTGTGAAGGGTGTCCAGGTCGGCTGGCGTGTCGACGTCGCGTGCCTCACCGGGCAAAGCGGACACTTCAACCGGGTCGAGCTGACTGAGAGTCTTGCGCAGCGGAAGGTCGCGCGGATCTTCAGGTAGGGCGCCGCGCAGCTCAGCCGCTTTCCAGACGCCGATCAGCCACTGAGTGCGATCGTCTTTGAGCACTGCGTTGCGGCCGGTTTCCCGCAGCCTCGCGATCGTGTCCTTCGTGAGGCCGGGTTGGTCGACGGCGAGCACCGCGACCCACTCGGCGTCGACGTGCCGGAGTCCCGCTGCCAGTCCGGCGAGCGGGCCGCCGCCGGGCGGGTCCTCGCGTGCCCAGATGATGTTCGGAATGTCTTTCTCAGGCCCCACAACGACGATCTGACTCGCATCGTCCACAACAGACAGCACATGCTCGAGCAGCGTGGCGTCCCGATAGGACAGTGCGGCTTTGTCGACGCCGCCGAGCCGTTCGCCCTTGCCGCCGGTGAGAATGATCGCCGCGTATGTCATGCGCGCTTCCTGTCGATGTGGGCCGCGATGCCTTCCATGAACAGGTGCAGGCCGAAGTCGAAATCCGCCTCAACGTCCCCGGCCTCGGCCTCGGTGTCGAACACGCCGGAGTCGATGACCTCGGCGACCGCGGGCATCCGGCGAGGGTCGACCAGCTCACGCAGGGCCTGCCCGTACTGGCGGCCGAACGCGGCCGGGTTGTCCTCGAAGCCCCTGGCGAGCGTGAGGCCCAGCCGCGCCTCGCCGTGCACGAAGGTCATCAGGCCCATCACGACACCGACCTTCTCCCCCGCGTCGAGCGGCGTGCCGCGGAGTGCCTGCAGCGCGCTGTCGAACCAGGCGAGGCTCTTCGCCCCGGTCGGCGGCCCGCTGACCGGGATCTGCAGGAACCACGGGCGCTTGCAGATGGCGGCCAGCACCGCCTTCGCCCAGAACGCCAGTCGTTCGCGCCAGTCGCCGTCCGGAAGCGGCGGCGGCTCGTCCATGGCCGCGTCACCCATCAACGTGAGCAGCTCGTCCTTGCTCTTCACGTGCCGGTAGAGCGCCATCGTGGCGTTGCCCAGCTCCGCCGCGACCCGTGCCATCGACACAGCGGCAAGGCCTTCGGCGTCCGCGACCGCGATGGCGGCCCGCGTGATGTCGGCGGCGTCGATGGTCGGTTTGCGCCCCCGTTTCATACCCCCTAGTCAATCAGATGCGTATGACATACGCTAATTCAGGTTTTGCGTATGAGGTACGCATAAAAGGGGGTTCGATGATCGTCGAGACTGACGGGCTGACGAAGAGGTACGGCTCGCAGACCGTGCTCGCAGGCCTGGATCTGAAGGTGACGGAGGGGTCGGTGCTGGCCCTGCTGGGGCCGAACGGGGCCGGCAAGACCACCGCGATCCGCATCCTGAGCACGCTGACCAGGCCGGACGGCGGCACGGCGCGCATCGCCGGTTTCGACGTCGTGCGGGAAGCGGCGAAGGTGCGCGGGGTGATCAGCCTGACCGGCCAGTACGCGGCCGTGGACGAGGAGCAGACCGGCCGCGAGAACCTGGTGATGATCGCGCGACTGCGCCGGTTCACCAGGCCCGCCTCCCGAGCCAGGGCCGCCGAACTGCTGGCGCGCTTCGACCTGGTGGACGCCGCCGACCGCAGGGTCCGCACGTACTCGGGTGGCATGCGGCGCAGGCTGGACCTCGCGATGAGCCTGGTCGCGCAACCGCGGCTGCTGTTCCTCGACGAGCCGACGACGGGGCTCGACCCGATGAGCCGCACAACGATGTGGGACGCGATCGGTGAGCTGGTGCGCGAGGGCGTGACGATCTTCCTCACGACCCAGTATCTGGAGGAGGCCGATCGGCTCGCGGATCGGATCGTGGTGCTGCACAACGGTGACGTCGTCGCGGACGGCACGGCCGACGCGCTCAAGAACCAGGTCGGCGGCACCCGGATCGACCTCGACTTCGCCACCGCACTGGAGGCCGGGCGCGCGGAGGCGCTGCTCGGCGGCGTGCGGACCGAGTCGCGGCTCAGCGTGCCGTCCGACGGCAGCGCGACACACCTGCACCGCGTGCTGGACGACCTGCTGGCCGCGGGCGTGCGCGCGGAACGCGTGTCCACCCACCGCCCGACCCTGGACGACGTCTTCACCGGCCTGACGACTCCGGCGGTGGCGGCATGACCGGAACGCTCACGATGATCGGCCGCAGCGTGCGGCTGAGCCGCCGCAACCTCGACACGCTGCTGATGTCGATTCTGCTGCCGGTGATGATGATGGCGTTGTTCGTCTACGTGTTCGGTGGCGCGATCGCCACGGGAACGTCCTATGTGAACTACGTGGTGCCCGGAATCATCGTGCTGTGCACCGGTTACGGCGCCACGTCCACCGCGATGTCGGTGGCCGACGACATGAAGAAAGGCGCCGTCGACCGGTTCCGCTCGATGCCGATCAGCAGTTTCGCCGTGCTGACCGGACACGTGACGGCGTCGGTCACCCGCAACGCCCTCGCCACGGCGATCGTCGTGCTGGTCGCCGTCGGGATGGGGTTCCGGCCGTCGGCGACCCTGCTCGACTGGGTGCTCGCGATGGGCTTGCTGCTGCTGTACGTGCTGGCGCTGTCGTGGCTGGCCGCGGGCTTCGGCGTCATCGCGCGGTCGGTCGAGTCGGCGAGCCTGCTCAGCTTCTTCATGCTGTTCCTGCCATACCTGAGCAGCGCGTTCGTGCCGACCGCGACCATGCCCGCGGTCCTGCGGGCGGTCAGCGAACACCAGCCGATCACCCCGATCATCGAGACCGTGCGGGCGTTGCTGACCTCCACGCCCGTCACCTCCGGCTGGCTCGCGCTGGCCTGGTCGGGCGGGTTGCTGGTGGTGGCGTTCCTGCTGGCCACGTGGCTGTTCCGGCGGATCAACCGCCGTTGAGGTGCAGGGCGTCGAGGCGGGTGAGCTCCTCAGGGGTGAGCCGGAGCGCGCCCGCCTCGACGTTCTGCCGCAGGTGCGCCGGGTCGCCGGTGCCGGGGATGACCAGCACGTGCGGTCCTCTCGCGAGGGTCCAGGCCAGCCTCACCTGGGCGGGCGTCGCGCCGTGGGCGTTCGCGATCTCGGTGACGTCCACGTCCTCCTGCTGGCCACCGGCCTCCTTGGCCGCCCCGGTGAGCGCGAAGAACGGCACGAACGCGATGTTCCGCTCGCCGCACACGCCGATGAACTCGTCCTGCTCCGGGTGATGGCCGAGCCCGAAGGAGTTCTGCACGCACACCACGGGCGCGATCCGCAGCGCCTGGTCGAGGTGGTGCGGCCGGACGTTCGACAGACCGAGGTGCCGGACCAGCCCGGCCTGCTGGAGCACGGCGAGCTGTTCGAAGTGCTCGCTGAGGTCGTCCAGCCTGCTCACCCGCAGGTTCACCACGTCGAGGTGATCCCGGCCGAGCTGCCGGAGGTTCTCCTCCACCTGGCCCTTCAGCTGGTCCGGCGTGGCCGGCGGCAGCCACTCCCCCGCCGGCGTGCGATTCGGGCCGACCTTGGTGACGATCACCAGGTCCCGCGGGTACGGCGCGAGCGCGCTGTTGATCAGCTCGTTCGCGGACCTCGTGGCGGAGAAGTAGAAGGCGGCCGTGTCGATGTGGTTCACGCCGAGTTCCACCGCGGTGCGCAGGACCTCGATCGCCTGCTCGCGGTTCCTCGGCCTGGCTCGGGGATCGAACGCGGTCCCCAGCTGCGGCAGACGCATCGCACCGAAGCCGATCCGGTTCACGGTGAGGTCACCCAGTCGCCACGTCACCCACGACACTGTGCCAGCCTTGGTGTCGTGGGACTTTTCACCCTGGACGAAGCCCAGGCCGAACTCGCCAGGCTCCTGCCGGTGCTGGACGAGATCGTGCGCCTGCGCGCCGACGCCGCCGAACTGGCCGCCGGCCGCAGTTCGCTGGGTGGCCTGCCCGAGTTCAAGGCAGCGCAGGCCCGCCTGGACGAGCTGATGGAGACCGTCCAGCAGACCGGTGCCGAGCTGAAGGGCCTCGCGCCGTTGCTCGTCGACTTCCCGTCCGAGATGGACGGCGTGCCGGTGCTGCTGTGCTGGCTGGAAGGTGATCGGGCGCTGGCCTGGTACCACCGGGCCGACCTGGGGTTCGCGGGCCGCCGCCCGCTCTAAGGCGCGAGGAAACCAGCGATCAGCAACACGCCGATCAGCCCGGCGATGAGCCCCAGCGCCACCAGGTACTGCTTCGCACTGGTGCGGCCGGGCATGCGGTGCAGGATGATCCCCGCCGCCAGCGTCAACGCGCCGGCGATCGGCGCCAGCGCGCGCCACGCCTTGTCCCACGTGAACGGCAGGTAGCCGTCCGCGCCGTAGAGCGACAGGATCAGGGCTGGCAGACCAAGTCCTGCGGCGGCCGCGGCGGCGAGCATGTTGAACCGTTGCTGCGCCTCGCCTTCCTGCGCGACGGCGAACGTCGACACGCTGCTGAGCAACGACTGCAGCCTCGTGATCTCCTCGCCGAGCTCGACGTCCATCGCCTCGCAGTGCCGTGCCACTCCCGGGTGCCTGACCTCGCGGAGCGTGTCACGGGCCTGGTCGCGGGCGCGGCTGAACGCGATCGACAGCTCGACGAGCTGAGCCATCACCATCCGCAGCGCGGTGTTCTTGCGCTGCGCCAACAGGTCAGCGACCTGCCGTTCCATCTCGTAGCGCAGCCCCCGCAGCTCCGCGACCGTGTTCCGCGACCCCTCGGCGATGGCCTTCGAGATGACGTCCGGCCTCCCGCCGTCGTCGGGGATCTCGTGGCTGGGGTGCCTCAGCAGGTCGGACACGTCGTCTCCGCGCCACGACTCCCGGTGCCAGCCGCCGCTCTCGCTCCAGGCCGCCCTGACCAGCACGTCGATCCGCTCGCCGTCCGTGCGCGCCTGACCCACGAGGATCCTGCGCACCTCGCCCTTCGCGACTCGCACGAACGGCACGGCGTCACCGTCCAGGTCCCCTCCTCCCACCGACACCGTCACCTGAACACCCAGGTCCGGATCCGCGGGATCACCTGCCAGCACGCGTAAGTCCACGTCGTGATCTTCGCACGGTGACCGGATCCGTCCGCTGCTCGGCCGGGTCGTGCCTGTTTCGCGTGCTCGGGGACAGCGAGGCTGGGTGGCATGAAGCGAGCATTGATCGTCATCGACGTGCAGGAGTCGTTCCGCCGGCGGCCCGACTGGGCCGAGGTGTCCAACCCGGAAATCGTGGGGAAGGTGAACCAGCTGGTCGACATGTCACGCGACGCGGGCGACCTGGTGGTGTGGGTGCTGCACTCCGAGCCCGGCTCCGGCGACGTGTTCGACCCCGCGCTGGGCCACGTGCGGCTGATCGACGGGCTCAAGCCGCTGGACGACGAGCCGATCCTGACCAAGACGTCGCACAACGCGTTCACCACGACGAACCTGCAGCAGACGCTGACGATGCACGGCGTGCGGGAGCTGCTGGTCAGCGGCATCAAGACCGAGCAGTGCTGCGAGACGACCACGCGGGTCGGGTCGGACCTCGGGTTCGGCATGACGTTCGTGACGGACGCGACCGCGACCACGCCGTTGCCGCACTGGCGGACCGGGAAGGTGCTCGGGGTCGAGGAGATCATCGAGCGGACCGAGTACGTGCTGGCAGGCAGGTTCGCGCGGATCTCGGATGTCGCTACGCTGACCGGATCGTGACCAGAGTCGTTTTCCTGCTCGTACCGGGAGTGCACCTGCTCGACCTCGCGGGGCCGGCGCAGGTGTTCTCCAGCGCGGCCGACCTCGTCGACGGCTACGAGCTGTCCTACGTGGGCGACTCGGACTCCGTGCTCAGTCATCAGGGCGTGCCGCTGGGTGCGTCGTCCAAGCTGCGCTCTCTCGACGTGCACGACCTCGTGTTCGTTCCTGGATGGCGTTCGCCGAAGATCGTCGGGACCGGACCGTTGAGCGGTCGTGCGTTGACGTGGTTGCGCGCGCACCACGACAACGGCGGCACGGTCGCGAGTGTGTGTGCCGGCGCGGACATGTTGGGTCGCGCCGGTCTGCTCGACGGCCGCCGTTGCACCACACATCACGAACTGCAGGACGAGCTCGAACGGCGCTACCCGTCCGCACGGGTCGTGCGCGACGTTCTGTTCGTGGAGGACGACCGGGTCGTGACGTCCGCCGGCATCGCGAGCGGCATCGATCTGGCGCTGCACCTCGTCGCCGTCCGTCACGGCCCCTCTGTCGCCGCCGCCATCGCACGCACGATGGTCGTCTACGCGCGCAGGAACGGTGACGACCAGCAAGCCAGCGTGCTGCTGCGACACCGCTCGCACATCAACGAGACCGTGCACCGCATCCAGGACGTCATCGAGTCACGCCTCGCCGACCGCCTCTCGTTGGCCGAACTGGCCATGGTCGCCGGATGCAGCGAACGAACCGTGACGCGGCTGTTCGGCCGTGCGACCGGCATGACGCCGTTGAAGTACCAACAAGCGCTACGCCTCGAAAGGGCCGAACACCTCATCGGCCAAGGCGCCACGGTCGAGACCGCGGCGCGAAACGTCGGCTTCGAGGACGCCCGCATGCTGCGCCGGCTGCGTTCCCGCTGAGCCACACGCGTGCAGCCGTCCACAGTCGACAGAACACCCTTGCACGGCCTGTGACGACGCATAAGCTGACCGCGTGACGACTCTGGCGAACCGCCCCAACACCGCGTTGCTCGTGATCGATGTCCAGAACGGCGTGGTGAACCACGCCCACAACCGCGACGAAGTCGTTGCCAACGTCGCCACCCTCGTCGACAAGGCCCGCGCGGCCGGCGTCGACGTGGTGTGGGTGCAGCACAGCAACCCCGAGCACATGCCCAAGAACTCCGACAGCTGGCAGTTCGTGCCGGAGCTCAAGCTCGCCGAGGGCGAACCGGTGGTGCACAAGACGTACGCCGACTCCTTCGAGGAGACCGACCTCGAGGAAGTGCTGGCGGGCAAGGGAATCGGCAGCCTCGTGGTCTCCGGCGCGCAGACCGACGAGTGCATCCGCTCCACGCTGCACGGCGCCATCGTGCGCGGCTACGACGCCAAGCTGGTGAGCGACGCGCACACCACCGAGGACCTTTCCGAGTGGGGCGCGCCCACCCCGGACAAGGTCATCGCGCACACCAACCTCTACTGGGAGAACCACACGGCGCCGGGCCGCACGGCGGGCGTCGTCAAGACCGAGGACGCTTTCAAGCCAGCCGGTTGATCTCGTCGCTGCGCAGGAGGCGCTGGTCGCTCCCGTGCTTGGCCAGCGCCACCATCGCCCGCCCGAGGTGCTCGGTGGTCGTGACGTACTTCGGCGCCACCCGCCGCAGCAGCGGGAACAGCAACGACGACCACGAGTAGACGTACCGGTAGATCCGGGTCCGCGACGTGATCCCGTGCCGCGGCTGGATGAACCCCGGCCGCACGACGAACACCGGCCGGTCCAGCGCCAGCAGTTCGTTCTCCGTGTGCCCCTTCACACGTGCCCACATCGTCTTGCTCTCGGCGTTCGCGCCCTCGCCGGACACGTACACGTACGTGCCACCGACGACACGTGCGGCCTCAAGCGCGTAGTCGTGCGTCACGGGCGTGTACTCGGCCTCGGTCAGACCCGCCGACGTCACGCCCATGCAGTAGAAGCAGGCGTCAGCATCGGCGAGCGAAGCTGCGATCGGCGACAGGTCGCCGAAGTCGGCGTGCACGACGTGCCGCAGCTTGGGATCGTTCACGGCCAACGGAGAACGGCCCACCGTCACAACAGCATCGACGGCCGGATCGAGCAGGCACTCACGCAGCGCGGCCTGACCCACCATGCCGGACGCTCCGAACAGCACGATCTTCACGCCACAAAACTAGTGGACGCCGCCCACCACACTGAGCAGGTGAACCGCAGCATCTACGTCCGCGCGCCGGGCCCACTGCCTGACCTGCCGCCGAACACCACGCGACCGATCAACGACCAGGACGACGCCGCCCTCGCAGACCTCATGGAACGCGCCTACGCCGGCACCGTCGACGAGGACCTCGGCGGCAACAACGACGGGGCCGTCGAGATCGCGGACTGGCGGCGGCACGCCGCGCAGCACTCGAGTTTCGTAGCCGCAGGACTCGTGGCCGCGTCGCTGATCTCCTTGCAGGACAACGAGTTCTGGCTCGGCTACGTGATCACCCATCCCGACTGGAAGGGCCGTGGCCTCGGCACCGCCGTCGTCGCGGCGTCGCTGCGCACCCTCGACGCCCCGGTGTTCGCCGCGGTCACCGACGGCAACACTTCATCGGAACGGCTCCTCGAACGACTCGGCTTCACCCCAGTGCAGCGGTGACGCGCTCACCGTCCCCGGTCGCCAGCAGATCCAGCAACGCACCTCGCAGCAACGCGAGGTCCCGCGTGCGCGAAGCCAGCCCGGCAGGGGTGTCGCGCACGTCCGCGGGCTGACCCGAGGCGAGCACCTCCAGCCAGTCCTCCACGGTCGCACGCGCGAAGCCCGCCCACGGCCCGTCAGGCTCCACGAGAGAGCGCGCGTAAGCCTCCAGCCACAACGTCAGCAGCGGCCGGTGCGCCGGCGCGGACAGCCACTCCCACAACCGCGCCACGACCCCTGGCCCGGTGCCGATGTCGGCGAGCAGCGCCAGCTCGTCGGCGCGTGCCCGTGCCAGCAAGGCCCTGACCAGCCCGTCCTTGCTGCCGAACAGGTAGAGCAGCACCCGCGTGCTCGAGCCGATGGCCGCCGCCAGCGGGCGCAGCGACAGGTCCGCCAGCCCGTGCGTGAGCGCGTAGCGGTAAGCGGCTTCGAGGAGTTCGGTCTCCCGTGCGGACGGCATGGCCCCATCTTTGCATCGCTGAAACAGTCGTGTCAGTATGCCACTGAAACACTCGTGTCAGTTGGAGGAAGCCATGCGGATCCGCCCCCTCGGTCAGCCCGGCGACCTGGGCTGGGTGGTGCAGGCCCACGGCGAGCTCTACGCCGCCGAGCACAAGTGGGACACGTCCTTCGAGGCGTTGGTCGCCAAGATCGTCGGCGACTACGCGGCGGACCACGACGACACCAAAGAGGCCGCCTGGATCGCCGAGCTCGACGGCGAACGCGTCGGCTGCGTGTTCTGCGTGAGGGAAACCGATACGACGGCGAAGCTGCGCGTGCTGCTCGTGCACCCGAACGCCCGTGGACACGGCGCGGGCAACCAACTCGTCGACACCTGCGTCAAGTTCGCGAAGAGCGCTGGCTACCAACGCATCGTGTTGTGGACGGTCGACGGACTCACGTCAGCCAGGAAGATCTACGAGGCGCACGGGTTCGAGCTCGTCGAGAAGACTCCCCAGCACAGCTTCGGCCACGACGTGATCGGCCAGCTCTGGAGCCGAACGCTGTAGCCGCGGCCCCCTCGGATGCCATGCTTGCGCGCCGAGGGGGTGACGATGCCGAAGAACAGACGGCGCTTCCTGCGGTGCACGCGCACCACGACTACGCCACCGCGATGATCGACGCGGCGGCAGAAGCCCTGTGGGGCGACGGCGATCTCCAAGCGCTCGCGATCGCCGCCGCCGGTGTCGATCCCCGCCGGGCCGACCGCGTCCGTGTCCGGATCGTCGATCCCTGGCATCAGGCCGAGGCTCTCGCCGGGATGGCCACCGAGGTGGACAACCGCGAGTGGGCCCGGCGCTGGCTGGTCCGCGCGATCACGCACGCCTCCGGATCGAACACCCTGCTCGCCGTGGTCGCGAAAGCCGCGGCCGGGGTGGATCGCGAGCTGAGCTTCCGCGCGAGCCGCCTCGTCGCCGAGAACCTCAGCGACGGCGAGCACTACAGCAGGTTCGCGCTGATCGAGAGCGCGCTCTGTCTCGCCGCCTCCGACCCCGTCCGCGCCGAGCAGCTCGTCGACGAGGCCCGCCGCGACGCCCCGGACTTCCTGACCGGCCACGTCGCCGATGTCCTCATCGACATCGCCAGCGCCTGACCGCGGTCGACCCGGTCAGGGCGCTGCGGACCATGGACACCGTCGAGATCCCGTACGGACCCTACGGCTGGTCGCGCATCCGTGCCGCCACCGTCCTGATCCGGATCGCGACGGCCCTGGCCGTCTGGGACCCCGGCCAGGCGAAGAGCGTGCTGCACCGCGCCGAACGGGAGCTCCGCGCCGCCAGGCCGATCGGGGACAGGACCATGATTCTCCAGGTGTGGCACGACCTCGCCGCGGCACTGGTCCAGCTCGACCCGGTCGTGGCGAGACTGCTCGCCGCACAGTCGCAGGACGAGGTTCAGGACGAACTGCTCGCCACACTGTCCACAGTGGATCCCGCGGCGGCGGAGCGGATCGCCAGGTCGATCACCCACCACGCCCGCCGGGAGGAGGCCCTGGCGGTGGTGGCGATCGGCGCGGTCAAAGCATCCGGGTCACGTACGGCATGATGCCGCCGTACCGCACGGGCGAAATCCGCACCACAGCACCGGAATGCGGCGCCTCCACCATCATTCCGCCGCCCAGGTACAACGCCACGTGCGTGCCGCCACCAGGACCCCAGAAGATCATGTCGCCCGGCGCCATCTGCGACAGCGGCACCTTGCGGCCGGAGTTGTACTGGTAACCGCTGTAGTGCGGCAGGTAGACGCCGACGCCCGCGAAGGCGTACATCATCAGCCCCGAGCAGTCGAAGCCGATCTTGAGGTAGTCCCCGTACGAGTCGGCCACGCCGCCGTCGCGCACGCCGTACGTCGGGCCGTTGTAGTTGCCGCCGCCCCACGCGTAGATGACGCCGCGCTGCGACAGCGCCCGGTTGATCACGGTCTGCACGCGGTTGCCGGACGGCGCGGGGGCCGCCACGGGCGGACGAGAAGCCTGGGCCGCGGCCTGAGCCGCCGCGGCACGACGAGCGTTCTCCTCGTCTTCGCGCTTCTTCGCCTCGGTCCACTGGTCGTACTGGCGGCGCTGTGCTTCCAGGCCGTTGACCTCACCGCGCGCGGCCGCGAGGTCACGTTCGACGGCGTCCCTGTCGGACTGGAGCTGTGTGGTCGCCGCCGTCTGCGCGGTGTGGGCCTCCGCGGCCACCTGCTGGGCCTGCTCGGCGACCTTCTTCGCCTCGTCGGCGGCCGCCTGCTTCAACTCGGCCTTCGTCAGCGCCGCGCGGGCGGCCGAGTCGAGGTTCGCGGCGGTGCCCTGGTCGCGCGTCACCCGGTCCAGCTGGTTCAGGCCGGACGACGACACCGCCTCCAGCATCTGGGCACGGGCGAGCAGGTCCTCCGGCGACTTGGCGCCGATGTAGGCGGAGAAGGAACCGACGGTGCTGCCCTGCGAGTAGGACGCGGCGGCGAACTCGTCCAGCGCGCGCCGACTCTCCTCCACGGCCTGAGAGGCGGCATCGGCCTGCACGCGCGCGGCCGTGGCCTCACGGCGTGCGGCCTCGGCGTCGGAGATCGCCGTCTCCAGGTCCACACGGGCCTTGTTGGCGAGCTCGCGTTTGACGACCTCGTCGAGCAGCTCCTGCAGGCGTGACTCCGCCTGCGTCAGCCGCCCGGTCAGCTCGCCCACGCGGGCCGCCTTCGCGTCTGCCTCTGCCCGCGACGCCGAGATCTCCGCGTCACTCGGGTTCGGCGGCGGCGGCGGCACGGCGGCGGCCGTCCCCGTGAGGACTGCCGAGATCGATACGGCAGCCATCAGCAGCGCCACGGCGGAGAGTCGTGTCAACACCGGACATCACCTCCGACCGCATTAGACCAATCAGACCCATTCGGCGCATCCGGAACTGACGCACCGTCAGCCACACGGGTCACAGTGAAACACGATCTGCGGTCCGATTGGGCCGATCGGAGTCTGGCGTGTCGCCGGATCGGACTAGTGGTGCGGGCCCGAACGTTGCCAGCCAACGTTCGGGTCACGCCACTAGTTGACGCCGCGGTCCCTGCCTGCCCAGTACGGCTCGCGGAGCTTGAACTTCTGGATCTTGCCGGTCGCCGTGCGCGGGATCGAGTCGCGGAACTCGACCGACGTCGGCGCCTTGTACCCGGCGAGCCGCTCCTTGCAGTGCTTGATCAGCTCGGCCTCGGTGACGTCACCGGAGCGCACGACCAACGCCTTGATCGTTTCACCCCACTTCTCGTGCGGCACGCCGATGACCGCGACCTCGGCGACGGCCGGGTGCGAGAACAGGCAGTCCTCGACCTCGATGGACGAGACGTTCTCGCCGCCGGTGATGATCACGTCCTTCTTGCGGTCCGAGATCGTCAGGTAGCCCTCGTCGTCGAAGTGGCCGCCGTCGCCGGTGTGGAACCAGCCGTCCTCGATGGCCTCGGCGGTCGACTCCGGGTTCTCCCAGTAGCCCTCCATGACCACGTTCGACCGCGCGAGCACCTCACCGTTCTCGGAGATCCGCAGCTGCGCACCCAGTGCCGGCGCGCCCGCCCGCGACTGCTTCTTCGCCTTCTCCTCGCCCGCCGGCCCTGGCTGAGCCCGGTTGAAGGTCAGCAGCGGCGCCGTCTCGGTCAGGCCGTAGATCTGCAGGAACTCCCACCCGAGCTCCTCGGTCACGCGCTGGATCGTGCGCGAGGGCGGCGGCGCTCCGGCACACACGATCCGTACGCGGTCACGGCCGGGGATCTCGCCGTCCCACGAGGCGGCGGCGTCCAGCACGGAGTTCCACACGGCCGGTGCGCCGCACATCAGCGTCACGCCGTGGTCGCGCACGCGGCGCAGGATCTCGGCGCCGTCGACCTTGCGCAGCACCACCTGCGGCACGCCGAGCCCTGCCAGACCGAACGGCATTCCCCAGCCGTTGCAGTGGAACATCGGCAGGACGTGCATGTACACGTCGCCCTCCCACGCTCGTGTGTGCATGGCGAACGTGACCGCGTTGAGCCAGATGTTGCGGTGCGTGAGCTGCACGCCCTTGGGCCGCGCGGTGGTGCCGGACGTGTAGTTGATGGTCGCCGTCGCGTCCTCCGAGGGTGAGCTCCACGGCCGTGGCTCCACATCGAACCGAAGCAGCGACTCCGACTCCTCGCCCAGCGTGAACCGGTGCCGCGCGGTCACGTCGTCCAGGGACAACTCCGGGTCGACGAACAACGCCGAGGCACCGCTGTGCTCGACGATGTACTTCACCTCATCGGGTCGCAGGCGGAAGTTCACCGGCACGCAGATCCGCCCGCTGCCGGGCACCGCGTGCAGCAGTTCCAGCAGCCGCGCCGAGTTGTGGCTGACGACGGCGACCCGCTCGCCCTCGCCGACGCCCAGTGCGTCGAGCCCGGCCTGCCACGCGCGCACACGGGTCGCCATCTCCGCATACGTCGTCGTCTCGACCGGTTTGGCCGGCTGGTCGGGTTCGTCGATGGTCGCGGTCGTCGCCGGGAACGCGAACGACGCCCGGTCCAGGAAGTCCGTGGTGATCAGCGGTACGCGCATGGGATCGACCCTACGACCAGGTGCTCGGATCTCCCCAGGACGAGAATCGGCCTCCCCCGGATGGAGGAACCGAGCTGAGATCGGGAAGCACCTCACCGACGGGTTCGTGCAGGACAACGGCCGCCACGGAGTCGTACGGCGTCGGCTCGGCGTTGCAGATGATGACCTGGGCGCCGGCGCGAGCGGCCAGCGGCACGAGCCCGGCGGCGGGCTGCACCGAGAGCGATGTTCCCGCCACCAGCAGCACGTCGCAGTCCAGCGCGGCGAGCCTGGCCCGCCGCAGGACCTCCCCGTCGAGCTCCTGCCCGAACGAGATCGTGGCGGACTTGAGGATTCCGCCGCAGCGCAGGCATTCCGGCTCCGGCTCACCATCGGCGACGCGCTTCAGCGCGTCCCGCATCGGGCCCGTGGCACCGCATCCGAGGCAGACGGTCGCGTGCAACGTGCCGTGCAGCTCCAGCACGCGATGCGGATCGGAACCCGCTTTCTGGTGAAGGCCGTCGATGTTCTGCGTGACCACGGTGCGCAGCCGACCGGACCGTTCCAGTTCCACCAACGCCTTGTGCGCCGCGTTGGGCTTGGCCGTCCACACGGGACTGCCGAGCCGCGTCGTCCAGGCGAGGCGGCGGAGTCCGGGATCGGAAAGGTAAGCGTCCAAAGAAGCAGCGCGCCCGGCGTCGGCGTCCCGCGTCCACAACCCGTCCGACCCGCGGAAGTCCGGGATGCCCGAATCGGTGGAGACCCCTGCGCCCGTCAGCACCGTGATGCGGTGCGCGGACGCGACCAATGCCCGTGCCGCTGCGCACGCGTCGAAGGCCATCGGTTCACACTAGTCCGGTGCGCAGCGCTGTGGGAGCCGCGATCGCGGCAGTGGGCTTGGTCACTTCGATCATCGGGACTTTCTTGCCGTGGCTGAAATCCGGAATGACCACGAGGGACAGTTACGAGGTGCTTTCGCTGCGTGGTCTCGCCAGGCTGGACGGGGTGGCGGGCACCGTCGTCACGTCGGTCTGGGTGGGTCTCACCCCGCTCGCGATGATCGCCGTGGCCCTCTACGTGGTCCGATTTCGACGGTTTGCCGCGTGCGTCGGCCTTCTCTTTGGCACGATCAGCGGAACCGTGGCCCTACTAGCCGCGGTCCAAGGGGACAGCAAGGGTGCATTGGTCGGAATCAGCATCGCCGGACCGGCCGTCACCCTCGCCGGTGCCGTACTGACGATCGTGGGGGCGATCACGGTGCTCACCTCTACCAGGCGCAGCGCAGTGAGAACTCCGGGAGGGAATCCGTGAGCTACCCAGGTGGTGGCGGCGGCCAGTGGCAGCCGCAGAACGACCCGCAGCAGGGCGGCTATCCGCAGCAAGGTGGCTACCCGCAACAGCCGCAGCAGGGTGGCTACCCCCAGCAGGGCGGCTACCCGCAGCAGGGCGGCTATCCCCAGCAGGGCGGCCCCCAGGGCTACCCCCAGCAGGGTGGATACCCGCAGACCGGGCCGCAGGGATTCCCTCAGCAGGGCTACCCGCAGACCGGCCCGCAGGGTTTTCCGCAGCAGGGCTTCGAGCAGCAGCCGTACGGCTACGCCCCGATGGGCGGTGAGCCGCCGAAGAAGAAGCGCACCGGCCTGGTCATCACGGCCGTCGTCGCGGTGCTCCTCCTCATCGGCGGCGGTGTCACGTTCTTCGCGCTGAAGAAGTCCGACCCGGCGGCGAACGCGGGCCAGGACACACCGGCCGTCGCGGCGAAGAACCTCATCGAGCAGCTCGGCAGCGGTGACGTCGTCGGCATCATGGCGTCGCTGGCGCCCGCCGAGGCCGCGCTGTCCAAGGACTACACCGAGGCCGTCGTCAAGGAGGCCAAGCGCCTCCAGATCCTCAAGCCCGACGCCGACCCGAACAAGATCACCGGTGTCGAGTTCAAGAGCGAGAACATCAAGTTCGACGAGGCCAAGGCCGAGAAGATCAACGATCACCTCACGATCAACAAGCTGACCGAGGGCAAGATCACGATCACCTCGGACGTCTCGAAGATCCCGCTCACCGACAAGCTCGTCGACGCGCTCGGCGACAAGGTCAGCCTGACCACGTCGAAGACCGAGACCATCGACATCACCGCCGAGGTGAAGAAGCGCGGCCAGCCGATCGGCATCGCGTCGATCAAGGTCGGCGACAAGTGGTACCCGAGCGCCTTCTACACGATCGCCAACGCGGTCCTCGAGGACGAGAAGCTGAAGTGGCCGCAGCAGGGCTTCGCGCCGCAGGGTGCGAGCTCGCCGGAGGAAGCCGCGAAGCAGCTGACCAACGCCGCGCTGGACGGCGACCTGAAGAAGGTCATCTCGCTGCTGCCGCCGGACGAGGCCGGTGTGCTGCAGGACCTCGGCCCGTTGCTGCTGGAGCAGGCGGGCAAGATGAAGCCGACCGGTGCCAAGCTGAACGCGCTGGAGACCGACGTCAAGGACGTCGCCGGCGGCAAGCAGGTCACCATCAAGAAGGTGTCGGTGACCGCGGAGGGCGAGACCCTCACGATCACGCGCGAAGGTGACTGCTACTCGGCCGACGTTCCCGGCCAGGGTGCGCAGAAGCTGTGCGCGGACGACATCACGCAGCTGCTGAAGCAGCAGGGCGGCAAGAAGATCCCCTCCGAGGCCGTCGAGATCATCGGCCGCGTGGCCGGGTCGGTCATGAAGTCGGGTGTCGGCGTCGTCTCGACCGAGGTCGACGGCAAGTGGTACGTGAGCCCGGTCCGCTCCTACTACGAGCTGGCACTGACGCTGTTCCGCGGCTTCGAGGCCAAGGACGTCGACGCGCTCATCGAGCTGCTCAAGAAGTAAAGTTCCCGCAGGTCCGCCACGGCCCTGTCACCCGCAACAGCGCGGTGACAGGGCCGTGGCAGTTCCGGGGCCGAACCTCTGCCCCATGGACACTCAGGTTCTGATCATCGGCGCCGGCCCGACCGGCCTCACCCTGGCACTCGACCTTTCCCGCCGCGGCGTCCCGTTCCGGATCGTCGACGCCGCGCCCGCGCCCTTCGCCGGCTCGCGCGGCAAGGGCCTGCAGCCGCGCAGCATGGAGGTCTTCCACGACCTGGGCGTCATCGAGCCCGTGCTGGCGTCCGGCCGGTTCGACATCACCATGCGCGCCTACCAGGGCCGCGAGGTGCTGCGCGAGTGGGACGTGCACGAGGGCCGCCACCCCACGGCCGAACGCCCGTACGCCCGCACCATGCTCATCCCGCAGTTCCGGGTCGAGCAGGTCCTGCGCGACGCGCTCCCCCAGCCCGTCGAGTACGGGATGCCGCTGACGTCGTTCACCCAGGACGACTCCGGCGTGACCGCGGTGATCGGCTCGGAGACGGTGCGCGCGAAGTACCTCGTCGGTTGCGATGGCGGCAAGTCGTTCGTGCGCAAGGAACTCGGCCTCTCGTTCGTCGGCGAGACCCACGAGGACTTGCGGATGCTCATCGGCGACGTCCGGATCTCCGGCCTCGACCGCGAGCACTGGCACAGCTGGGGCAGCCGCGCCGACCAGTGGCTCGCCCTGTGTCCGCTGCCCGGCACGGATCTCTTCCAGTTCCAGGCGACCGGCGACAGCGAACCGTCGTTGGCGCTGTACCAGCAGATCGTCCGCGAGCGCACCGGCCTGGACGACGTGATCCTGCACGACGCGACGTGGATGTCGTTGTACCGCACCAACATCCGCATGGTCGACCGCTTCAGGGTCGGCCGGGTGTTCCTCGCGGGCGACGCCGCGCACGTGCACTCCCCCGCCGGTGCGCAGGGCATGAACACCGGCATCCAGGACGCCTACAACCTGGGCTGGAAGCTCGCGATGGAGACGCTGCTCGACACCTACGAGGCCGAGCGCAAGCCCGTCGCCGAGTGGCTGCTCGGCATGACGACCGCGATCATGATGTCCGGCAACCCGTTCGAGCGTCGCGGTGACGAGACGCTGCAGCTCTCGCTGTCGTACCGGACCGAGGACGGGCCGGGCCTGCTGGCGGGTGACCGCATGCCCGACGGGATCACCGACCAGGGCCGCGTCTTCGATCTGCTGGCAGGCCCGGACTTCGTCACGCTGGACTTCCCCGACGGCCCGGTGCTGGTCCGCCCGGACGGCTACGTCGCGGCGATCGGCCGGTCAGCGATCGACGCCTACTTCAGCGCGAACCCGGTCACGCAGCTGCACCACCGCCGGGTCGCTGCTCGGACCGCCGCGTAGCCGTTCCGCCTCGTCCAGGGCCTCCTTCGCACGGCGAAGGTTGCTCTGGGCGAGCAACCAGTCCGCGTACCACTCCAGCACCATCGCGCGGGCAGGTCCGTCGGCGCTCTTGTTGACGGTGTCGAGCGCCTTCCTGTGTTCCTCACCCGCTTCACCGAGATGTCCGAGGCGGGTGAGCGCCAGGCCGAGTCCGGCGTGGACGGTCGCGCGGAACTGGTTCGCCGGCGAGCCGGCCGTGGTGTCCAGCGCCTGCCGGTACAACGCGACGGCCTGCTCGAAGTCGCCGCTGAAGTACGCCACCTCGCCGTAGGCCTGCGCGACCCGTCCCCGGTCCAGGTCGAACTGCGAGGCCCCCACCATCTCCAGGTCCGCACGGGCCCCAGCGAGGTCACCGACCCGTACCTTGATGCGCGCCGCCTGCATCAGCACCGACATCGGCACCAGCACGGTCTCCGGCTCGCCCAGTTCGGCGGCCACCTGCCTGGCCTCGGACACCGCCTTGAGACCCTCGGCGAACGCGCCCCGGTTCATCAGCACCATGACCAGGCACGACAGCCCGAACACCACCGCCCACCGGTCGCCCACCGCCCGGAACCTGTCCAGCGCCCGCCGGTACGCGGCCTCGGCCTCCGGTGCCGCGCCTTCGCTGAACTCGCCCGCCACCACGCCTCGCACGAGCGCGGAGAACGCGCGCATCCACTCGTCCTGGGACTGCTCGAGCCGGTCCGCGAGCTTGGTGAGCCGGCCGCCGAGCTCCGTCTGGCCCCACACCTGTCCACTGGTCAGCATCAACGCGCACAGGGCCGTCGGCACGTCCTCCTGCCACAGCCGCTCGGCCGCGCTCATGGCCTCCGGCGTGCCGAGCGAGGCCAGCACGTCCGACAACGGGTCGTCCGGCGTGAGCGGCGCCCAGCGGCGGATCTCCTCGAACCGCTTGGTCATCACCAGCCAGTGCCACGTGCGGGCGGCCATCATCCGCCGGGCGATCGCCGGGTCGTGCCTGACCGCCCACGCCTGCGCCGCGTCGAGGTTGGCCCGTTCCGCGTCGAAGACCTTGAGCGCGTCCAGCTGCCGCGGCCCACGCAGCAACGGCTCGTTCTGCTCCGCCAGCGCCACGTAGTAGGCCGCGTGCTTCGCGGGGTCGGCCTGGTCTTGCTCCAACGCGTACTCGCGCACGGTCTCCAGCAGCCGGTACCGCTCGCCGGCCCTCACCACCAGCGACTTCTCCACGAGCGCCGCCAGCAGGTCCTCGGTGTCCCAGAGATCCTGATCTTGTCGGGGGCCCTGAGTACGGTGAGATGCAGGGGTTCCCAGCAAGGGGGTACCCCTGCGCGAGCCTGCCCCGCACACCTCGTGCACCGCAGAGGCTGTCGCTCCACCCACGAACACCGCCAGCCTCGCCAGCAGCACGCGCTCGGCGTCGTCCAGCAGCTCCCAGCTCCAGTCGATCACCGCCCGCAACGTCCGATGCCGCAACGGCCCGGTCCGCGATCCCCGGTCCAGCAAGCGCAACCGGCTGTCCACACGCGACTCCAGCTGCGCTGCCGATAACGACCGTGCCCGCGCTGCTGCCAGCTCCAGCGCGAGCGGAATCCCGTCCAGCGCGGCACAAACCCGCCGCACCACGTCAAGATCCAGCGCCTGCCCGACCCGCGCCGAGAACAACCGAACAGCGTGATCGAGGTCCAACGGCGCCACCGGATGCACGACCTCGCCCGGAATCCCCAGCGGCTCCCGCGAAGTCGCGAGCACGCGCACGTCCGGCGCCTCCGCCAGCAACCGCACGCACAAAGCCGCGGCCGCGTCCACGACGTGCTCGCAGTTGTCCAGCACCACCAACGACGACCCGAGCCGCGAGAACACCGGCGTGGCCAGCGGGTTCGGCCCCAGAGCCGCGTCCAGCGCGGCCAGCGGTTCCGCAGCGGAGTCCAGCTCGACGAACCACGCCTGCGGCACCGAAGCCGCGTGAGTCAGGGCCAGCCGGGTCTTGCCCACCCCGCCGAACCCGGTCAACGTCACCAACCGGTTGTCCCGCAACAGCTCGGCCAGCGAAGCAAGGTCCGCGTCACGCCCGACGAACGACCCGACCGGCGCCGGCAGGTTGCCCCGCGAGACACGCTCACGCAACACGGTCAGATGAGCGGAAGCCAGCGCCTCACCGGGATCGACGCCCAACTCGTCGGCCAAAGCCGACCGGACGCGTTCGAATACCGCCAGCGCATCCGACCGCCGCCCAGCCGCGTGCAACGCCAGCATGAACCGCG
Source organism: Lentzea indica (assembly GCF_012184385.1). Taxonomy (GTDB): domain Bacteria; phylum Actinomycetota; class Actinomycetes; order Mycobacteriales; family Pseudonocardiaceae; genus Lentzea; species Lentzea indica. Next base: position 16,763 of record NZ_VSRL01000067.1, on the reverse strand, counting down.
CCTGCACGTCCTCCCGCAACGGATGCGCGGCGGCCAGCGCCTCCACCCCGGCGAGGTCGTCGCGCAACAACGCCAGCCGCACAGCCTCGTCCACCGCGAACGGCGCGTCCTCGAACGCCGCCCCACGCCACAACGCCGCGTTCCGGGTCCGCGAGAACTCTTCGACGTCGGTCGACGCTTCCAGCCGGTACCCCGACGCGTGCGACGACACAACATCGGAACCGACCGTCCGCCGCAACCGCGACACCAGCGACTGCAACGCCGCAGGACCATCCGCCGGCGGCTCGCCGGGCCACAGGTCCGCGATCAGCCGCTCGGCGGGAACCACCCGCCCAGGCTCCATCGCCAGCCGGATCAGCAACCACCGCAGCCGCTTCCCGCGCACCTCGACCGGAGCGCCGCCCGCCACGACCTGAAGCGGCCCGAGAACGTTGACGCGCATCAGGCCCGCCGCACACCCACGACGACCGCACAAGACACCAGCGCGATCCCGATGACCCCGGCCCACAACACGGACAGCGAAACCTGGTTGTGCCCCAACGCGTCCAGCACCCACCCCAGCGGAGTCGCCCGCCCGAGCGGATACGTCAGCACCACGACCGAGAACACCGCGAGCACGGTCCGTCCGATGGAGTCGAACACCGGCCGCGCGAACATCAGCCCCACACCGACGCCGAGCAACGCACAAACAGCATGCGCGCCGAGTCCGACAAGGAACTCACCGAACGTGTATGGGTGCGGATTCGTCACGACCGGCCACACCGCCGCCACCAACGCCATGACCAGAGCGAACGACACCGCGACCAACGCCGCGGCGGTCAGCACCTGAGACCGTCCACCCGCCGACACCACGGTGATCTCGCGCCGCACCACGTCCTCGGACGTCGCCACCACGACAGCCGTCCACGCCGCGATCGGGTAGAGCAACGCCGCGGAACCCGAATACGCCTCCAGCGGCTGCCCGGCGTCGGTGGAGAACAACATCCCCATCACGCCGAGGAACACCAGCAGCGGCGCCAAATACCGTTGCCCCCGCAAGACATCAGCCGCGAGGTACCGCACCAGGGAGATCACCGCACGCTCCGCACCGAACACCCGAGCCGCAACGCCTCCGCGAGCACGTGGTCACTCCGGTCCGGCGCCACCACCACCCGAGCCGACGAACCGCGGGACAACACCGATCGCACGCCTTCCAACGCCTCCAACGCGTCCAGCCCCACCACGCGGCTGAGCTCGATCGTCACGTGCCCACCGGCGAGGTCCACCCGCGTCGCCCCGGCGAGATGCCCCTCGTGATCGGACACCAGCGCCGTCCGCCCCTGCAGCAGAGAGCTGAGCTCGGCCGCGGCCGCCGGATCAAGACCGGTCCACGGCTCGTCGAGCACCAGCACGCCGGTGGCCAGGAACGCCTGTGCCAGCGCGACCTTCTGCGCGTTCCCCTTCGACAGCTGCGACATCGGCGCCGTCAGGGAGCCCACGAACCCCAGCCGCTCCAGGACGTCCCCCACCGCGGCGCCACGAATCCGCCCCATGTGCGCCAAGTAGGACGAAGCAGACATCTTGACGTCGGACGGAAACCGCTCCGGCACGTAGCCGACGGACGCGGGCCGGACAACGCGCCCGGACGTCGGCTTCAGGACCCCGGCGGCGATCTTGAGCAGCGTGGACTTGCCGGTGCCGTTCGCGCCGGTCAGCACGACCAGGCCGGACACTTCCAGCGTGAGGTCGCGCAGCACCCAGGGCCCGCGCCCGTAACGCTTCGAAACCTGATCGAGGAGCACCACGCCAAGATAACCACGCCGCGCCCGTGCACGGTGCCGCGCCCGCGGCTCGATGCCAGTTGCATCGCGCTCGAATGCAATGAATGTAGTTGCTTCGCTTTTCACACGATCGAGTGACCCTTGGCGACAAGCCGTCAACCGAGCAACAAAGATGAGTCGCCACAAGTTCAGTTCGACGGAATGCGGGTGACGACCCTGAATAGCGGTACGCAATTCTCCTTCGACCTGCTCGCGGGCGCGTTGACCAGACGGGATGAAGGCGCCACAGGCACGTTGCACGTCACGGGAAATCCCGGCGGAAGAATCCACCTGCGCGATGGCGGCGTCATCTGCGTGGAAAGCGCTGGTGCACCGGGACCGGATTTGGTATCGCGCACGGGACGAATCGAGACCGAGCTGCACCTCATCGCCATGATGGCAACGCACGACGCAGCGTTCACCATGGTCGCGGGTGACATCGAGGACTGCGCTTTCACCACGCGAACGTTCAACACGGCCGTCGTGATGAGCGCCGCGATCGAGCCGGTCCGCCTGCTGCAGGAGGCGTCGCGCCGGATGACCGCGCTGCTCGCATTGAAGCATCCGCTCTGTCCCCACCGCGAACGCGTCGCGCCCGCTCCCGGCTCCACCCAGGGCGATCCCGGCTCGCTGCGCGAGGAGATCCTCACGCACGCCACCGGCGGGCACACCACCCGCGACATCGCGTTCGCATCGAGCCGCAGCGTCTACCCGGTGACGATCGAGGCCTGCCGGATGGTGGCCGACGGCCTGATGACCGTCGTACCCGGCACCTCGCCGGCCGGCGAGGACGTGCCGCTGCCCCGGTCGTTGAGACGCCATGCGTTGCCGAAACCGTTCCAATCAGGATGACGGGCCCCTAGGCGAGCTCACAGATCAGTTCGGCCAGTTCACGCGGCCGCGACAGGAACGGCGAGTGGCCGCCGGGCAGGTATCGCACGACCTCCGCCCGCGCCGCCCGTTCGGTGAACATCGCGGGGAAGATCCGGTCGTCCTCGCAGAGGATCGCCGCGGTCGGCAGCTTCCGCCAGGCCGCCTCGGTCTGCTCCTGCTCGAACACAGCGGCGTTCTGCGGCCGGAGCCTCTCGACGGCCCACGCGGCCAGCTCGTCCGGCAAGTCGGCGAAGAGCAGGTCCCTGGCCGGCTCCGGCACGTCCAGCAGCTCCGTTCCCTCCGGGTACCAGGGCCCTCCGAGAGCCGACACCACGGACTCGCCCGGTTCGAGCATGTGCGCCGCGAGGTAGACCAGCCCGGTGACGGAGTGCACGGTCGCCGCGACCTCCGCCACGGGGACGCCCGCGTACGAGTGGGCCAGCACGGTCACCGGCCCGTCGAGGTCCACCAACGCCTCCCGGACCGCCCGCGCGTCGTCGTACATGCCGATGCCGGGCAGGTCCACCACCGACGTCGCCCATCCCCTCGCTTCGAGCTCGGGTACGAGGCGGTCCCAGCACCACGCCCCGTGCCAGGCGCCGTGCACGAGCAACAGGTTCCCCCGGTCCATCAAGATCTCCTCTTCAGCGGTGTGGTCGTACGCTAACCAGGCAAGATCAGCAGGGACCATCGTCGAGAGTCCGCCGTCCTGTCGGGAGAGTCCGAGTGGTGAACCCGCTGGAGCACGTCCTGTCGGCGCTGAGCGTGAACTGGGCGGTGACGACGCCGCTGCACGCGGGCGGACGGTGGGCGATGCACTTCGCCGGGCGGCTGGACCTGCGGGTGGAAGTGGTCGTCCAGGGCCGCGCGCACGTGGTCGTGGGCGAGGAGGGTTTCTGGGCGGAGCACGGCGACTGCTACGTCATCGCGGGACGGCGGCCGTACCGCATCGCCGGAGATCCGGACACGCCGTCGGTGCCCGCGGGCCCGATCTACGAGGACGAGAACGGCACACCCCGCGACACCGGGACGATCGGCGAGGGCCACGACACGACCTTGATCGGCGCGGGCTTCACCTGCGACCCCGAAGCCGCACGGCTCCTCGGCGTCCTGCCGCCCGTCGTCCACGTGCGCGGCACCGGGAGCGGCACGGCCCAGACCACCATCGAGCTGATCTCCAGCGAGATCGACGGTGGCAGCAGGATGATCCTCGACCGGCTGAGCCAGGTGCTGCTGCTCCAGGTCCTGCGCGACCACGCGCTGAGCCCGTCGCTGCACCCCCAGCTCGGGCCAGCGCTCAAGGCGTTGCACGACAACCTGAAGCATCCATGGACGGTGAGCGAGCTGGCGGGCGTCGCTGCGATGTCGCGGTCCACGTTCTTCTTGCGGTTCAAGGAAACCGTGGGCATGACACCGCTCGACTACCTGCTCCGCCTGCGCATGCAGACGGCCGCGCGCAGGCTCAGGGACACCACCGACACGGTCGCCACCATCGCGTCGAACGCCGGGTACAGCACCGAGAGCGCGTTCAGCGCCGCGTTCAAGAGGTTCTCCGGACAGGCGCCCGGTGAATACCGGCGTCAGGTGACTTAGGGCAACCTTGGTTGAACCGGCTTACAGGACAAGCGTACTGTTTGGGGTCGAGGGGCAGTGGTCGACCCGGTGAGGAAGACTCTCCCCGTACCCCGAACTGACCATTGCGCTGTCACCAGATGGAGTTGCACGTGACTGCACCAGCTAGCAAGGACAGCTTCGGCGCCCGCGGCACGCTCAACGTCGGCGACGCCTCGTACGAGGTGTTCCGGCTGAGCGCCGTGGAGGGCGCCGAGCGTCTTCCGTTCAGCCTGAAGATCCTGCTGGAGAACCTGCTGCGGACCGAGGACGGCGCGAACATCACCGCCGACCACGTGCGCGCGCTCGCCAACTGGGACCCCGCCGCCGAGCCCAGCACCGAGATCCAGTTCACGCCTGCCCGCGTCGTGATGCAGGACTTCACCGGTGTGCCGTGCGTCGTCGACCTCGCGACCATGCGCGAGGCCGTCACCCAGCTCGGCGGCGACGCCGAGAAGGTGAACCCGCTCGCACCGGCCGAGCTCGTGATCGACCACTCGGTCATCGCCGACATCTTCGGCCGCCCCGACGCGTTCGAGCTGAACGTCGACCTGGAGTACGAGCGCAACAGGGAGCGTTACCAGTTCCTGCGCTGGGGCCAGACGGCTTTCGACGAGTTCAAGGTCGTCCCGCCCGGCACCGGCATCGTGCACCAGGTCAACATCGAGCACCTCGCTCGTGTCGTCATGGTCCGCGGCGGCCAGGCGTACCCGGACACCCTCGTGGGCACCGACTCGCACACCACGATGGTCAACGGCATCGGCGTGCTGGGCTGGGGCGTCGGCGGCATCGAGGCCGAGGCCGCGATGCTCGGTCAGCCGGTCTCCATGCTGATCCCGCGCGTCGTGGGCTTCAAGCTCTCCGGTGAGCTGCCCGCGGGCGCCACGGCCACCGACCTCGTGCTGACGATCACCGAGATGCTGCGGAAGCAGGGCGTCGTCGGCAAGTTCGTCGAGTTCTACGGCGAGGGCGTCGGCGCGGTGCCGCTCGCGAACCGCGCCACGATCGGCAACATGTCGCCGGAGTTCGGCTCCACGGTCGGCATCTTCCCGATCGACGGCGAGACCATCGACTACCTGCGCCTGACCGGCCGTTCCGAGGAGCAGATCGCGCTCGTCGAGGCCTACGCCAAGGAGCAGGGCCTCTGGCACGACCCGTCCCGCGAGGCCGTGTACTCCGAGACGCTCGAGCTGGACCTGGCGACGATCGTGCCGTCCATCGCCGGCCCGAAGCGCCCGCAGGACCGCATCGAGCTGACCAACGCCAAGGAGTCGTTCCGCCAGGCCCTGGGCGCCTACGTCGACCACGTCGAGTCCCCGGCGCTGTCCGGTGTGGACGAGGCCGTCGACGAGACGTTCCCGGCCAGCGACCCGGTCGCCATCCACGAGGGTGGCAACGGCTCCGGCACGCCCGCCGTCTTCCAGTCCGCCGCCGAGGGCGCCACCGGCCGGGTCTCGAACCCGGTCAAGGTCTCCATCGACGGCAACGAGTTCGAGCTGGACCACGGCGCCGTCGCGATCGCCGCGATCACGTCGTGCACCAACACCTCGAACCCGTCGGTGATGCTCGGCGCCGCCCTTCTCGCGAAGAAGGCCGTCGAGCGCGGCCTCGAGCGCAAGCCGTGGGTCAAGACGACCCTGGCGCCGGGCTCGAAGGTCGTCATGGACTACTACGAGCGCGCCGGCCTCATGCCGTACCTGGAGAAGCTCGGCTTCCACCTGGTCGGCTACGGCTGCACCACGTGCATCGGCAACTCGGGCCCGCTGCAGGAGGAGATCTCCGCGGGCGTGCAGCAGGGCGACCTCGCCGTCGTCTCGGTGCTGTCCGGCAACCGCAACTTCGAGGGCCGGATCAACCCGGACATCAAGATGAACTACCTCGCGTCGCCGCCGCTCGTCGTGGCGTACGCGCTGGCCGGTTCGATGGACAAGGACATCACCACCGAGCCGCTCGGCATCGACACCGACGGCAAGCCGGTGTACCTCTCCGAGATCTGGCCGACCCCGGCCGAGATCGCCGAGGTCATCTCGACCTCGATCTCCGCGGAGGGCTTCACCAAGGGCTACACCAACGTGTTCTCCGGTGACGAGCGCTGGCAGTCGCTGCCCACGCCGACCGGCAACACGTTCGAGTGGGACGCCGAGTCCACCTACGTCCGCAAGCCCCCGTACTTCGAGGGCATGGAGATGGAGCCGAAGCCGGTCACCGAGATCTCGGGTGCCCGCGTCCTCGCGCTGCTGGGCGACTCGGTCACCACGGACCACATCTCCCCCGCCGGTTCGATCAAGGCCGACTCGCCCGCGGGCAAGTACCTGACCGAGCACGGCGTGGAGCGCAAGGACTTCAACTCCTACGGCTCCCGTCGCGGCAACCACGAGGTGATGATCCGCGGCACGTTCGCGAACATCCGCCTGCGCAACCTGCTCCTCGACGACGTCCAGGGTGGCTTCACCCGCAACTTCCTCGAGGCCGACGCCCCGCAGACCACCATCTACGACGCGTCGGTGGCGTACGCGGAGGCCGGCGTCCCGCTGGTCGTACTGGCTGGCAAGGAGTACGGCTCCGGTTCGTCGCGTGACTGGGCGGCCAAGGGCACGTCGCTGCTCGGCGTCCGCGCGGTCATCGCCGAGTCCTTCGAGCGCATCCACCGCTCGAACCTGATCGGCATGGGCGTGCTGCCGCTGCAGTTCCCGGCGGGCGAGAACGCCGCGTCGCTGGGCCTGGACGGCACCGAGACGTTCGACTTCACCGGCGTCACGGAACTGAACAACGGCACCACGCCGTCGACGGTCCACGTGGTCGCCACGAAGGCCGACGGCTCGAAGGTCGAGTTCGACGCGGTCGTCCGCATCGACACGCCCGGTGAGGCCGACTACTACCGCAACGGCGGCATCATGCAGTACGTGCTGCGCAAGATGGTCCGCAGCTAGTAGTTTCGATCAAGAAGGGCCGTCCATCTCGGTGGGCGGCCCTTCTTTCACATTCACAGAATTGCGCTTGCGGTAATCGCACGAATGCGCGGTGCATGTGTTGTAACAAATTTCTGACCTGCACAGATGTCTCCGTGAACACCCTTACTACGGGAAGCGGTGAGACATTTGTTGAATCGTCCACGAGCACTGCTGGCCGCCGCCGGTCTCGGGGCGGCTCTGTGCGTCGCCCCGGTGATCCAGGCCGGTGCCGCGACGGAGTCCACCTACGTCGTCCTCTACCACGAGGGCGCCTCGTCGTCGAACGCAGCGAACACCATCGCGAGCGCCGGCGGCACCGTGGTCGCGAACCACAGCCAGATCGGCGTCGTGATCGCCCGATCGTCGAGCACTGGTTTCGCCTCCGCGCTGAAGCAGAACGGCAACGTCGAGGGCGTCGCCGCGACGACCGGGCTCGGTGTCCAGGTCGCGCCCGACCAGTCCGGTGGCGCCGAGGACGTCGCGGCCGCCGCCACGTGGGGCGACTCGCTGTCCGGCCTGCAGTGGGACATGCAGCAGATCAACGTGCCGCAGGCCCACCAGGTCACGCCCGGCAGCAAGGAGATCGTCGTCGCCACGCTCGACACCGGCCTCGACTTCACCCACCCGGACCTCGCGGCGAACTACGACGCGTCGCGCAGCGCGGACTGTTCGAGCGGGACGCCGACGCCGCTGCTGCCCGGCAACGACCAGAACGGTCACGGCACCCACACGGCCGGCACCATCGCCGCGGCCGCGAACGGCATCGGCATCGTCGGCGTGGCGCCGAACGTCCGTCTCGCCGGTGTGAAGACGAGCAACGACGACGGCTTCTTCTTCCCGGAGATGGTCATCTGCTCGTACATGTGGTCCGCCACGCGCGGCATCAACGTCACCAACAACAGCTACTTCGCCGACCCGTGGCTCTTCAACTGCCGCAACGACGCCGAACAGCGCGCGATCTGGAAGGCCGAGCGCAGGGCGATCCGGTACGCGCAGTCCAAGGGCGTGGTCGTCGTCGCTTCCCAGGGCAACGACAGCACCGACCTGTCGCACCCGCGCGTCGACGTGATCAGCCCCGACTACCCGCCCGGCAACGAGCAGGAACGGGAGATCACCAACGCCTGTGCGGTCGTCCCGGTCGAGATCCCCGGTGTCGTCGGCGTGACGGCGACGGGCAACAAGCGGCTCAAGTCGTTCTACTCGAGCTACGGCATCTCCACCGCCGACGTGGCCGCGCCGGGCGGCGACTCGATCCTGCAGCTCACGCCGGCCGCGCCGAACGGCCGCGTGCTGTCGACCTACCCGAGCTACCGGCCGTGCACGCGCAAGGTGGTCGACGCCGGTGCGACGTACTGCTACCTGCAGGGCACCTCGATGGCCGGGCCGCACGTGGCCGGTGTCGCCGCACTGCTGCTGAGCAAGCAGGGCAGCGCGGGTACGGCCGCCAAGCTCCAGCAGGCGACCAACCCGCTCCCGTGCCCGGACACGTCGATCTACGCGCCCTTCCCGCAGAACAGCGGCGAACCGCAGACGTGCCAGGGCGGAACGGCGCACAACAGCTTCTACGGCTCGGGTGAGATCGACGCCCTCAAGGCCGTGAGCTAGTTCTAGGGGCCGCTCATCGGTTTCGGTGAGCGGCCCTTCCTCGTTGGATCTACGATTCCCGGCACCTGCGATCAAGCTGGAGGAATCATGAGCTTCAGCGTCCTCGGCGACCTGAACTGGCTCGCCGTCATCGTCGCCACCATCGTCTACTTCGGACTCGGCGCGCTCTGGTACGCCGAGTTCCTCTTCGGCAAGGCGTGGCAGAAGGCCATGGGCTGGGACGGCAACGCACCGGAAGGCGCGGGCGTGGGCATCTACGTCGTCCCGCTCGCCACGTGCTTCGTCGCCACGCTCGCCACCGCGATGATCGCCGCGGCCACCGGCACCGACACCATCGGCGAGGGCATCGTGCTCGCGATCGTCGTCGGCATCGGACTGTCCGCTTCCGTCCTGGCGGTCACCGGCATGTTCGACTCGACCAAACCCGCGGCGATGACCACAGTCGCGATCAGCGCCGGGTACCACTTCGTCGGTCTGCTCCTGGCGAGCATCATTCTCGCGCTCTGGCAATAGCGATCCATCCGTCACCGTTATGTCCGGACCCGAACCACCGGTAACGGTGAACGTTCAGCTCGCGATGCCAAGTCACCCTGATCACCGCGGGAGACGACATGAGCTTGAGCGTGCTCGGCGACCTCAACTGGTTGGCCGTCATCGTGGCCACGATCGCCTACTTCGCGTTGGGTGCGTTGTGGTACGCGGAGTTCGCGTTCGGCAAGGCCTGGCAGCGGGCCGCGGGCTGGGACCTCAACCCGCCGGAGAACGCGGGTGTGGGCATTTACGCCGTCCCGCTCGTCACCTGTTTCATCGCCACGCTCGCCACCGCGATGATCGCCGCGGCCTCGAACACCGACAACATCATGGAAGGAATCCTGCTCGGCATCATCGTCGGTGTCGGCGTCGCGCTCCCGGTGATGTTCGTGACCGGCATGTTCGACATGACGAAGCCCGCGCCGACGGCGTTCGCGGCCATCGGGGCCGGCTATCACATCGTCGGTCTCGCGCTCGCGGGCGCGATCCTGGGTCTCTGGCGCTGAACCGCGAGCGAAGGAGTCAGGCATGCCGACGTTCTCGAAGGTCTCCCACATCTCGTTCTCCGCCCGCGACGCGGAACGCAGCGCCACGTGGTGGCGCCAGGTCTTCGGTATGAAGGACCTCGACCAGGTACGAGGCGACGGGTGGCGGGCGATCCTGCTCATCCACCCGGCGACCGCGACGATCATCGAGTTCCAGCAGCACGACGCGAACCGGGGCGAGGTGTTCGACCCGGCCCGCACCGGCTTCGACCACATGGGCTTCAAGGTCGACGACCCCGCCGAGCTCGACGTCTGGCAGCGCCACTTCGAGGAGCACGGCGTCACCTTCACACCGGTGGTGCACCACGACTACGGATCGGTGCTGACGTTCAAGGACCCGGACGGCATCCAGTTCGAGATGTTCTACCGGGCCGGCCACCCCTGACGGGCTGACCTACTTCCGCCAGAACAGGTGGTGCGTCACGCCGCTCGGGCTGGGCACCACGTCGAGGTGGAACCGGTCGAGCAGCTCGTCCGGTGACTCCCAGAGCCGCAGCCCGGACCCCAGCTCCAGCGGCGAGACCGCCACGTGGAGGGTGTCGACGAGATCGGCGTCGAGGAACTGCCGGATGGTGGTGACCCCTCCCCCGAGTCGCACGTCCTTGCCCTGCGCCGCCTCCCGTGCCTGTTCGAGCACCGCGGCCGGGTCACCGCCGACGAAGTGGAACGTGGTGTCGGAGAGCGTGATGGAAGGGCGTTCGTGGTGGGTCAGGACGAACACCGGGGTGTGGAACGGCGGCTCGTCACCCCACCAGCCCTGCCACTCGTGGTCGGTCCACGGCCCGCGCTGGGGCCCGAACTTGTTGCGCCCCATGATCTCGGCACCGATGTTGTGCGCGAAGTCCCGCGTGAAGTAGTCGTCGAGGCCCCGGCTGCCACCGGGATCGGTGCGGTTGGGCCAGCTCGCCGTGGCGCCAGCCCAGGCGAACAACCGCTCGGGCGAGACGTCGAGGCCGAAGGGGTTCTCGAAGCTCTGGTCCTCGCCGGCGGCGATCCCGTCACTCGAGACCATGAAGTTCTGCACTCGCAGCAGTTGGGTCATGGGGTGAAGACTCCCTCAGCCGGCGAAACTCATCGCTGGTTCTGCGCCGCCTTGTGCAGTTCCCGCAGCGCGCGCACGGACGACACGGCGTACTCGCGGTCCACGGCCTGCACGGCCATGACCGAGATGTACTCGTCCTCCGGCAGCTCCAGGCGGGCCCACGCGGCGCCGTCCGGGAAGCTGACCGACAGCACGTCGTTCCAGTCGAAGTGGTGGGACGTCACGACGTTGCGCACGTCGACACCCGAGGCGTCCGCGGTGACGCGCGGACGGGTCAGCAGCAGCACGCCACCCGCCAGCAGGAAACCCAGGACGATCATCGCGACCTGGTCGGAGGTCCGGAAGATCACTCCGGTCGGGGTGTTGCCCAGCAGCAGGCCGACGACCGTGAACACCACGATCAGGCCGATCGCGCACGCCCACGCGACACGGCGGATCTTCTTGGGGCGGAACACGACGGTGTTCAGTTCCGGGGTCACTCGAACCCCCGCTCGGTCCAGGGCTGACGCAGGCCGCGCAGCACCAGTGCCGTGTCGATCGCGGCCACGGTCGCCTCGTAACCCTTGTCCTCCACCGAGTCCGGCAGGCCGGCCCGCGCCAGCGCCTGCTCCTCGGTGTCGCACGTCAGCACGCCGTTGCCGACCGGCGTCGACTCGTCGAGAGCGACGCGCGTGAGCCCGTCCGTCACCGAGTCACACACGTACTCGAAGTGCGGGGTGCCACCGCGGATCACCACGCCCAGCGCGACGACCGCGTCGTGGTGACGCGCGAGTTCCTGCACCACAACGGGAAGCTCGATCGCACCCGCGACGCGAACGACTGTCGTGTCGGCACAACCCGACTCCGAAGCGGCGGCAAGAGCGCGCTCCACGAGCTGGTCGGTGATCTTGGTGTGCCAGCGCGTCGCGGCGATCGCGACGCTCAGGCCCTTGCCGTCGAGCGCGGTCTGCTCTGGACGGCCCTCGCCACTCATTCCTGTTCCTCCGTAGCGGAAACAACGGCCTCGTACTGCTCCAGCTGGTGCAGCTCGTGGCCCATCCGGTCGCGCTTGGTGCGCAGGTACCGCAGGTTCTCCGGGTTCGGGGAGATCGGCAGCGGCACCCGGTCGAGCACACGCAGACCGTATCCGGCCTCCAGACCGACGCGCTTGGCCGGGTTGTTCGTCAGCAGCCGCATGGACTTGATGCCGAGGTCCACGAGGATCTGCGCGCCCGTGCCGTAGTCGCGCGCGTCGGCGGGCACGCCCAGTGCGAGGTTCGCGTCCACGGTGTCCGCGCCCTCGTCCTGCAGCTGGTAGGCCTGCAGCTTGTGCATCAGGCCGATGCCTCGGCCCTCGTGGCCGCGCATGTACAGCACGACGCCACGTCCTTGTGCCGCAACGGCTTCCATCGCCGCGTCCAGCTGCGGGCCGCAGTCGCACCGCAGCGAGGCGAAGACGTCGCCGGTGAGGCACTCGGAGTGCACGCGCACCAGCACGTCCTCGCCGTCGCCGATCTCGCCGTAAACGAGCGCGACGTGCTCGATGCCGTCGAGCAGGCTGTCGTAGCCGACGGCGGTGAACACACCGTGCGCGGTCGGGATCCGTGCCTCCGCAACGCGTTCGACCTGGGTCTCGACCCGGCGGCGGTACGCGATCAGCTCGGCGATCGTGATCAGCGCGAGGTCGTGGTCGGCGGCGAACACTTCCAGTTCGTCGCGGCGGGCCATGTCGCCCTCGTCCTTCTGCGACACGATCTCGCAGAGCACACCGGCCGGGGACAGTCCCGCGAGGCGCGACAGGTCGACGGCGGCCTCGGTGTGACCGGGGCGGCGCAGCACGCCCCCCTCCTTGGCGCGCAACGGGACGACGTGGCCGGGGCGGTTGAAGTCGCTGGCCTTCGCGGTCGGGTCGGCGAGCAGCCGGATCGTGCGGGCACGGTCAGCGGCCGAGATGCCGGTGCTGACGCCTTCGCGCGCGTCCACCGTGACCGTGTACGCGGTGCCGCGCGCGTCCTGGTTCGTGTGGAACATCGGCGGCAGGTCGAGCCGGTCGCAGTCCGCCTCGGTCAGCGGCACGCAGATGTAGCCCGACGTGTAGCGGACCATGAACGCGAGCAGCTCCGGCGTCGCCTTCTCGGCGGCGAAGATCAGGTCGCCCTCGTTCTCGCGGTCCTCGTCGTCCACCACGACCACGGGCCGCCCTGCGGCGATGTCCTTGATCGCCCGCTCGATGTCAGCGAACTCGGTGCTCACTGGGCCTCCTCGCCCGCAATGGCCCGCAGGTGCGGGATGGCCAGTCGTTCAACGTACTTCGCCAGCACGTCGACCTCCAGATTCACCAGGTCACCCGGCAGGCGGTGCCCGAGCGTGGTGAGCTCGAGCGTGGTCGGGATGAGGCTCACGGTGAACTGGTCCTCGGAGACGGTCACGACCGTCAGCGAGACACCGTCGACCGTGATCGAGCCCTTCTCCACGACGTAGCGGGCCAGGCTCGGGGGCAGTCCGATGTGGACCATCTCCCAGTGCTCGGCCTTCTCCCGCGCGAGAATCGTGCCCGTGCCGTCGACGTGACCCTGCACGATGTGGCCGCCGAGGCGCTGGCCGACCGCGGCCGCGCGCTCCAGGTTGACCCGGTCGCCCTCGGCGACCTTCGTGAGGCTGCTGCGCACGAGGGTCTCGCGCATCACGTCAGCGGTGAAGGTGTCGTTCTCGACTTCCACGACGGTGAGGCAGACGCCGTTCACCGCGATGGAGTCGCCGTGCTTCGCGTCGCTGGTCACGATCGGCCCGGCGATGCGGATCCGTGCCGCGTCCGGCAGGTCCTCCGTCGCGACGACGTGGCCGAGTTCCTCGACGATCCCGGTGAACACCGCTCCTCCTAATTTTGCGGAACCGCGCTGATCCGCAAGTCCGGTCCGCTCATGGTGACGTCTTCCACGGTCAACCGAACAGCGTCCGTGATGGTTGACACGCCCACGTCCAGCACCGCCGCGGGACCGTCCCCGAGAAGTGCCGGCGCGATGTAAGCGAGCACGCGGTCGATCCTCCTGGCACGCCAGAACGCACCGGCCACGGTGGGGCCGCCTTCCAGCACCACGTCGACCACCCCCCGCTCGGCGAGCGCGCTCAGCACCTCGTCCGGATCGTGCGTGCGCAGGTGTAGCGCGGTGTGCTGGAGTTTGGCTCCATCCGGCAGGTCGCTCATGCCCACCACCACGGGCAACGGCTGGTGGGGCAGCGGCATTCCGTCGGCGTCCCTCGCCGTCAGCGCCGGGTCGTCCTTCTTGACCGTGTTCGTGCCGACGATGATCGCGTCCAGCTTCGCGCGCATGTCGTGAACCTCCTTGCGGGAGGCCTCCGAGCTGATCCACTGGCTGGTGCCGTCCCGCGCCGCGATCCGGCCGTCGAGCGAGGCCGCGTACTTCCACGTGACGTGCGGGCGTCCCGTGCGCGCGTAGTGCAGCCACGCCCTGAGGGGACCTTGGCTGACTTCGTGCCGCATCAGGCCGCTCTCGACCGTGACGCCTGCTTCGTTGAGGACTGCCACGCCGCCCGCCGCCTCGGGGTTCGGGTCACTGATGGCGTGGATGACGTGCTTGATACCGGCTTCGATGAGCGCCTCGGTGCACGGCGGCGTACGGCCGTAGTGCGAACACGGCTCGAGGGTGACCACAGCGGTGCCGCCCTGGGCTTTCGTGCCCGCTTCCTTCAGGGCCATGATCTCGGCGTGCGGACCGCCAGGCGGTTGCGTGCCACCGAACCCGACCGCCTTGCCGCTTCTGTCGAGGATGACGCAGCCGACCGGCGGGTTCGGGCTCGTGGTGCCCCGCACCCGCTCGCTCTCCGCGATGGCGAGCACCATCGCGTCCTGCGGCGTCACGTGGTACCGGCTGCCTGGGCGCGGGCCGCCTGGGCGCGCAGTGCCTCGACGGCCTTGCCCGGGTCGGCGGCGTCGTACACGGCGGAACCCGCGACGAAGCAGTCCACCCCTGCCTGCGCGGCCTGCTCGATCGTGTCGGCGTTGATGCCGCCGTCGATCTCCACGAGCAGCTTGAGGTGCCCGGTGTCGACGAGGTGGCGGACCTGCCTGACCTTCTCCAGCACGTCCACCATGAACTTCTGCCCGCCGAAGCCCGGTTCGACCGACATGACCAGCAGCGTGTCGTAGTGCTTGAGCACCTCGACGTACGGCTCCAGGGGCGTGCCGGGCTTGATGCTGAGGCCCGCCTTGCTCCCCGCCGCTTTCAGGTCCTTGGCGAGCTTCACCGGGTCGTTCGCCGCCTCGGCGTGGACGGTCACGTTGTACGCACCCGCCTCGGCGTACCCGATGGCCCAGCGGTCGGGGTCGTCGATCATCAGGTGGCAGTCGATCGGGATGTCGGTCACCTTGAGCAGCGACTTCACCACCGGCAGGCCGAGGGTCAGGTTCGGCACGAAGTGGTTGTCCATGACGTCGACGTGGATCCAGTCCGACGTCGGCACCGCGGCGAGCTCGTCGGCGAGACGCGCGAAGTCGGCTGACAGGATGCTGGGGGCGATCATCGGCGTGTGGACCACAAGGGTGAAGTCTAGGTGTCCAGCAGGTCGAGCAGCCTGCCGGGAGCCTCGTCGGTGACCACCACGACACCCGCCCCGGTGAGCGTCGTGACGTGCGTCTCCCACATGGGGTGACGTCGCTTGTCCGCGCTCGCCTGGGGCATGACGACGACCTTGCAGTTCTCGACGCCGATCGCCTCGTTCACCGCGGTCAGCGCCTGGTTGTCGCCGATGCCCAGAGCCAGCTTGGCCACCGAGTTCGCGCTGGCGGGGGCGAAGATGAACGCATCGGGCGTCGGGTAGGGCTTGGGCTGGCTGGGCAGCCGCGGGTTCCACCGGACTTCCAGGTCGGTGAGGGCCTGGAGCTTGTCGAGCTCACCCGCTTCCTCGAACCACGGGACGACCGTCGGCGTGAGGGTGATGGCCAGACGCCAGCCTCGTTGTGCTGCCGGCTCGGCGAGGTCCGTGCGGAACCAGGTTTCGACGCCGCCGCAGCCTGATGCGACCAGTCCGAGCAGCCCACGTGTCATGTGAACGATCTTAGGTCGGGCCTGCCGTCACCCGAACCGGTGAAGCCCGAACCCGTTCCACCCCAGGACGGCCGACGGGGCCCGGAACTGTCGGACCCCGTCACTACCGTCGTTCACGAGCGCTCAAACAGGGCGTCGCAGCATCGCGCAGAACATCGCATCGGTTCCGTGCAGGTGCGGCCAGAGCTGTACGTGCGGCCCGTCCCCGAGGTCCGGAACTCCGGGAAAGAGCTCGCGCGTGTCCAGCACCTCGGCTCCGGTTCGCCGGACGACGTCCGTCACGATCCCGACGGTCTCAGAGAGATGAGGTGAGCACACGACATAACCCACGACGCCGCCAGGGCGCACCAGTCGCAACGCCTCGGTGAGCAGCTCGCGCTGCAGCTTCGTGAGCGTCGCGACGTCGGTGGGCTGGCGCCTCCACCGCGCCTCCGGGCGCCTGCGCAGTGCACCGAGACCGGTGCAGGGCGCGTCGACCAGCACGCGGTCGAACGCCCCTTCCAGGAAGTCGGTCTCGCGGCCGTCGGCCACGTGCACGGTCACCGGCAGGCCTGAGGTGATCTTGCGCACGAGCTCGGCGCGGTGGGGTGCCTTCTCGACGGCGATCAGCTCGCCGCCGTCGAGGCCCACCAGTGCGCCCAGCAGGGCGGCCTTGCCGCCGGGGCCCGCGCAGAGGTCCAGCCAGCGGTCGTCAGTGCCGTCCAGAGGCGCGCGCGTCACGGCGAGAGCGCAGAGCTGGCTGCCCTCGTCCTGCACGTTCG
>NZ_VSRL01000066.1 GCF_012184385.1 Lentzea indica | reverse complement strand
TACCGGGGGTGCCGCGGAAGGGGCGCGCCATGCCGCCACCGAATCCACCGGCGCCACCACCACGGCCACCGCCGGAACCGCCGCCATGGCGCGAAGACGCGTTCGTGGTGCCGCGGTTCTGCGCGGAGCTGGTCGCGACCGGTCCACCGGCGCCACCGCTCGTGCTGCCGTCCGGCATGTTCGTCGGTGTGCGGCCGCCGCTGAGGTCGCCGCCGGTCGGCGTCGGGTTGACCGGGTTCACCGGTGGGGTGAACTGCGCGGGCACGGTCTGGTCCACCGCGGCCGAGTTGCGCTGGAACGCCGCCATCACGTCCGCCGCGAGACGGTGCTGGGCGTCGTTGGCCGCGAGGGTCTCGACCGGGCTGGTGCCGACGGTCGCGAAGCCGCTGAACTCACCCGGCAACGTCTGCACCAGGCGCCGGTCCCTCAGGCTCTCCACGCTGCTGAAAGCGTCCGCCTGGTCGACCATCGCGAGCCGGTCAGCCGACCGCAGAACCGGCCGCTCGACCACTGGCGCCGGCGACTCAGGAGGCGCGGGAGGCGGCGGCATCGCAGCTCGGGCGGCCTCGACGTTGCTCGTCTCGGTCGTGATCGCGGCCGAGACCTTCTGCGCGTAGGTCGCGGTGTCGTCGACCCAGTTGGTGATCTCGGTCAGACCGTCACGAGCCAGCCTGGCCGACTCGCTGTCCCAGCCGACGGTCGAGTCCTCGACGGCCTTGAGCAGGTTCGTCCGCACGCCGGCGATGTCCTCGCCGATCTTCTGCCAGTTCGTCGCCGCGGCCTGGGCACCGTCGAGGTTCACGCCGGTGTGCACCATGTTGTAGAGCTGCTCGTGCGTGTAGACCATCCAGTCGACCGGCTCGTGCAGGTCGCTGCGGTCGTACCCGTCATCCTGCTGATTCGGCGACTTGTTGTCCTTGTCGCCGTTGCCCTTGTTGTCGTGCGATCCCTGACTCACCAGGTCCCCCCGGCCTTCTTCATGGCCTGCTCGGCATCTTCGTCGGCGTCGCGGATGGTGTCGCGGTTCTTGCTCAGCGCGTTGCTGATGTCGTCAAGAACCTTGAAGAGGTCCAGCAGCGCCTTCGACGCACCCGACTCCTCACCGACGGCGAGCTCGGCGAACCGCGCGCTGATCGCCTTGGCGACCGGGTTCTCACCCAGCTGCAGCGGCGTGGCCAGTTGGTTGGTCGTCCGCTTCCACAGGTCCATCACCTGGTCCCGGGCGGCATCGACCGCCTTGATCAACGCGTCAGCCGCATCGACGTCGAGCGTCAGCTTCCCGCTGTCCGCCGCCTGGTCGAGCTTGGCCGCGGCGTGGCTCGCCTCCGCCTTGTCCACCAGCATCTGTTGCTGGAGAACAGGCTTCACCGCCGCCAGCTGTTCCGCGGTGATCGGCGTGGTCGTCGCCGTCGTGACGGCAGGCGTCACCGCCGGCGTCACCGCGCCCGTCGTCTCAGTGCCTGTCCCAGTGCCTTCAGCCATCCCTCATAACCCCCTGCACTGCTAACTCGTCACCGCAGCACTGAGTGTTACTCACAGCTACACCCAGTCAGCCGTCCGAAGCATCCCTTAGATGTACCTGGAGGACGGTTCGGTTCCAATCCGCCGTAAAGACCCTTACCTCATGTGTGCGTCGAACCAGTTCAGCGCACGAGACCACGCCTCGTCACTCGAAACGTCGAAACGGACCACATCTGACGCGGTTTCCGAGCTGATGACAGCATCCCGAAGCTTGCTCACTTCTTCGGAGTCGTCGTCGCGGTAGATGCCGAGCCACGGGCACGTGAGGTCACCGGCGACGTCCACCAGAGCGGGCAGGCCGTCGGAGAGCGGCTCGAGGATGCCGGGAGCCTGCAGGGTCACGGCAGCGCCGATGGTACGGCTCGCGGCGACCACCATCGCGACCGTGCCACCGATGTCGAAGCCGACGACGCCCATGCGGTCGGCGCTCACGCCGTGCTGCCCCAGCCACACGAACGCGACGTCGGTGTCCGCCAGCAGGCGGTCACCGGAAAGCTTGCTTACCTGGTCCCGGATGTTGTCACCGTGCACGCGGTCCTCGTCGTAGAGGTGCGGCGCGATGGCGAGCCACCCCTCCGCGGCGAGGCTGCTGACGAGCGTCCGCACGCCTGCGGTGATGCCGCGCGCCTCGTGCAGCACCACGAGCCCGCCCCGCACGGCGGAGACCGGTTCGGCGATCGTCACCCGTAGCTCACGGCCGTCGGTGAGGGAAAGCGTCTCGACGCGGGTAGTGGTCATGTTCTTACCCTTCCACGAGGGGGTGAACTCCAGTCAACGTGACCAATCGGACGGAGCAATGCGAGGATCGGGCGTATGACCGTGCGAACCCGTGCTGACCTGGCGTCCTTGCCCGCCTACGTGCCCGGCAAGTCCATCCCCGGCGCCATCAAGCTCGCGAGCAACGAGGTGTCCGCCGGGCCGCTGCCCAGCGTCGTCAAGGCGATCGCCGACGCGGCCACCGGTATCAACAGGTACCCGGACTCGGGCTGTGTCGAACTCACCGCCCGGCTGGCCGACAAGCTCGGCGTTCCTGCCGACCACCTGGCGCTCGGCTGCGGCTCGGTGACCCTGTGCCAGCAGCTCGTCCAGGCCACGTGCACCGAGAACGACGAGGTGCTGTTCGCGTGGCGGTCGTTCGAGGCCTATCCGATCGTCGTGCACGTCGCGGGCGCCAAGCAGATCCGCGTGCCGTTGAGCTCCGAGCACGTGCACGACCTGGACGCGATGGCCGCGGCAATCACGCCGAACACGCGGATGGTCTTCGTCTGCAACCCGAACAACCCGACCGGCACCGCGCTGCGCACCGAGGAGATCGAGGCGTTCATCGCGAAGGTGCCGCAGGACGTGCTCGTGGTGATCGACGAGGCCTACAAGGAGTTCGTCGACGACGCGCACATCCCGGACGGCGTCGAGCTGGCGAAGCAGCAGTGGGCCGCCGGACGTGACAACGTCGCTGTGCTGCGGACGTTCTCCAAGGCGTACGGCCTGGCGGGTCTTCGGATCGGTTACGCAGTCGCGCAGCCGCACGTCGCCGAGGCGCTGCGCAAGGTCTACGTGCCGTTCTCCGTGAACGCCCTGGCGCAGGTGGCCGCGATGGCCTCGCTGGACGCCGAGGACGAGCTGATGGTCCGCTGCCGCGCGATCGTGGCGGAACGGACCCGTGTGCGCGGCGAACTGCTCGCGATGGGCTACGAGGTGCCGGTGACCCAGGCGAACTTCGTGTGGCTGCCGCTGGGCGAGCGCACGGCCGCGTTCAACGAGCACTGCTTGGCGCACAAGGTGGTCGTGCGCGCGTTCGTGGGCGAAGGCACCCGCGTGACGATCGGCGAGCCGGAGGAGAACGACGCCTTCCTGGCCGCCGCCCGCGCGTTCACTTCGTGAGCAGCTGAACGATCGCCGCGACTCCCACCACCACGATGACGCCGCGCAACACGGCGGGTGGGAGTTTGCGGCCGATCTTGGCCCCGATCTGACCGCCGACAACGGACCCGACGGCCAGCAGAAGCACGGCCAGCCACGCCACGTCGGCGATGAAGATGAACATGACGCCCGCGACCAGGTTCACGAACGCGGTCAGCACGTTCTTCAGCGCGTTCATCCGCTGCAGGTGCTCGCTGACGAGCACGCCCATGATCCCCATGACCAACACGCCCTGCGCGGCCCCGAAGTAGCCGCCGTAGATGCCGGCCGCGAAGACCCCGAGCCACAGCAGCACGCCACCGTCGTCGTGGCTGCGCTTGTGCGCGAGCTTGCGATTGAGCCACGGCTGGATGACCACGAGGACGAGCGCGATCACGATCAGCACCGGCACGATCGTGGTGAACGCCTTGGCCGGCAACGTCACCAGCAGAATCGCGCCGATGACGGCGCCGAGGATCGACGCGGGCAGCAGCTTGGCGATGCGGGACTTCTGCCCCTTCAGCTCCTCGCGGTACCCCCACGCGCCGGACAGCGAGCCGGGCACGAGGCCGAGGCTGTTGGACACGTTCGCGACCACGGGCGGGTAACCGACTGCGAGCAGCACGGGGAACGTCACGAGCGTGCCGCTGCCGACGACGGTGTTGATGCCGCCTGCGAACACACCCGCGATCACCACCGCGACTGCTTCCCAGACCGTCATGTCCACCCCCATACCCAATGGTTAGCGACGCTAACACTCCACTCGGGACGGCGAAGTGTGGCGCTGATGACAACAGGGCCGGCACTCAGCGTGAGTGCCGGCCCCGTAGGTGGATCTTCAGTTAGACGATCTGGCGGCGACGCCCGATCAGACTTGCGCCGAAGCCGAAGGCCACGAGCAGCGCGCCGACCAGGCCGAGGCCCAGCACGCTGGCACCGGTCTTGGCGAGCGCGTCACCCGGTCCACCGGCAGCCGGTGCAGGCGGCGTGTGGTCGCCACCGCCGGGCTTGGGCTCCGTCCGCACGTCCGGCACCACGGGGAAGCCGGTCCGCGACTCGTGGTCGGCGGAGACCTGCACGTAACCGCTCCGGCCCTCGAACTTCCACGGCCCGTCGACCCACGCCTGATGGTCACCGGCGGGCACCTTGGAGAAGCGCACGTTGCCCTTGTCGTCCGAGACAGCCTTGACGACGTCGAGTCCCCACTCGTCGCGCAGCACGATCCCCGTGTTGCCGATGGCCTCGCCCAGGTCGACCTTCCCGTTGCCGTTGCGGTCGTAGTAGAGCTCGCCCGTCACCGAACCGAATCCGCCCGGCACGCGCGCGGAGTCTTCCGCGTAGGCGCCGTCGTCGTTGAACCCGGCATACGGCGCGAAGTCGCAGGAAACGACGACCTTGCCGACGTTGAAGGCGGCCTCCGGCACCGGCTCGATGGCGACGAACGTCTTGGTCTCACCCGGACCGACCGTCACACCCTTACCGGGCGAAATCAGCTCGCCCCAGCCCTTGGGCGCACCGGAACTCGGCCGGCCGCCGAGCTGGTTCTCGTTCCCGATCCTGTTGCAGGATGCCATGATGTTGCTGAGAGCGCGGTCGCCGCGGTTCGTCAGCGTGATCGTGATCTTGGCGTCCTCGCCGACCTCGTAGACGTCCTGGTCGAGTTCGACCTTCGCGCTGAGCGACTCGTGGTAGGGCCGCTCACCACGACCGACAAGGTGAACCGGCGCACCCGGCTGCACGCGGGCCTTCGAGCTCGTGCCGTCGTTGTGCACGATCCAGCCGTCGGCGAAGGTGTAGCTGACGAAGTAGTCGCCCGACGGCAGGTCCTTGAACGAGTAGCGACCCTCGGCGTCCGTGGTGGTCTTGAAGTAGCCGTACGGCGCACCGCCGCTGGCCTGGACCACGACACCCGCGGCGGCCTCGCCAGCGTCCTGCTGCCCGTTGCGGTTCTTGTCGGTGTAGGCGACACCGGTGATGCCGCCCTTGGTCTGAACGACCTCGATCTCACCGTGGTAGCCGCTGTCGGTGGGGTTCGCCGGCCGAGATAGTCGATGATGCCCCAGACCCTCAGCTTGCCGTTGGTGCCGATCTCGCGGAACGGACCGGAAGCCTCGAACGTGCGGGACTCACCGGCTGGGATCTGGACACCGGGACCGTATGGCCGGAAGTCACCCCACCGCTCGTCGGGAATGTCCAGCACGTACGGCGAGCTGAGCAGGTGGACCTTCTCGGCGGTGCGACCGCCGACGTTGGTCACGGTCAACGACATGTGCACGGTCTCGTGCGACTCGTACCGCGCCTTGTCGAACTTCACCGTGCCACGAATGTCAGCCGGAGCCGCACCCGGCTTCAGGCCGATGAACGCGGTCGAGCCCCATCCGACGACCGTCACCTGGTCGGCATCAGGGCCGTACCTGAAGTCCCACGGACCGAGGATGATGGCGCGGTAGGTGCCCACCGGCACGTCGACGAACTCCAGCGTGCCCTCGGAGTTGCTGACGGCCTCGGCGACCTGGGCGCCCGTGTCCGGGTGGACCAGAACGATCTTCAGCCCCGCGACCTCCTCGCCGTTGTCGCGGGTGTAGTTCTCGTTCTTGTCGTCCGCGAGCCACATCGTGTAGCGGCCCTTGCCACCGGTCACGGCCGCCTTGGCGCTGGCGTGCGGACCGTCGGTGTTCCAGCCGGGGTTCGGCTGGAAGTCGCAGGCGAGCCAGACCACGCCCGCCTTGGCAGCGCCTTCCGGGACGGCCTCGTTGATCGCGAACGTCTTCGTCTCACCAGCCGCGAGGTCGACGCCCTTGTCGAAGATCGCGTTCCACTCCGGACCGAAACCGAAGTGGTTGCTGTCGCCGACCCTGTTGCACCCGGCCTGGATGCCGGTTAGGGCGTACTGACTGATGTTGGTGAGCGTCAGCGAGATCCGCGCGGTCGCCGGGTAGGCGTAGGTGCTCCTGTTGAGCGACGCCTTCGCCGTCAGCAGCTCCGAGTACGGCCGCTCGCCGCGGCCGACCAGCTCGGCGGTCTGGTTCGGGGCGACCGTGAAGCTCTCCTGGCCGGTCGGAACGTGCACGGTCCAGCCGCCGGGCAGCTCGTAATACGGGTTGTAGTAGGTGCCGGACGGAATCCCGGTGAAGCTGAACCGGCCGTTCGCGTCCGTCGTCGTGCGGTGCTCCGCGGTGGGACTGCCGCCGTAGATGCTGACCTTCGCGCCCTCGATCGGCTCACCGGCGTCCGGCTTGCCGTTGCGGTTCGCGTCGGCGTAGACCAGACCGCTCGCGTTGCCGACGGTCTGCGTGACCGTCGCGCTGAGGTGGAAGTGGTTGTCGTTCTGGTTGGCGTCTCCCGCCTCCGCGAGCACGTAGCCACTGAGGTCGAGCTTGCCGCCGTTGAGCTGCGAGATGCTTCCGGACACCTCGACGGTGCGGGTCTCCCCTGCCGCGAGAGTCGTGCCGGGGTACTCGAAGCCGCCCCAGTCGCCGTACTTCACCTGGATGCCCCAGGCGGACGCGCGGACGCGCTCGGCGGCGAACGAGCTCTGATTGGTGACCGTGACCTTCAGCCGCACCGGCTCGTGCGACTGGTAGTGGGTCTTGTCAATCGACGCCGTGATCTTCAGGTTCGGCAGTTCCGCAGCGGGCTTCTGCTCGTTCTTCTGCTCGACCGGAGTGGGCTGCGCCGGAGTGTTGGACGTCTCGGCGGGCGTGGTGGGAGCAGGCGGCTGAGTGGTCGGCGCGCTGGTCGGCGTCGACGTGGGAGGCACCGGGTCGGTGGAGGACGGCGGTGCGGGATCGGTCGAGGACGGCGGTGCCGGCTCCGATGTGGACGGAGGCGTGCTCGGCTCGCTCGTCGGCGTCGGTTCCACGCTGGACGTCGGCGTTTCCGGCTCCTGCGCGAGCGCTCCGGTGGTGGCACCACCGAACGCGAGCAGGGCCGCTGTGGCGATCGCGGTGAATCTGAGCAGGCCTCTTCTGGCAGGTCTGTCTGACATCTCTCTCCCCCAGTTGCAGGTGTGTGGATTGATCAGAAGGTCTTGCGGCGACCGGCTACGCGGGCGCCGAGGCCGAACGCGACCAGCAGCACGGCGAGCACGCCGAGTCCGAGCACGCTGGCACCGGTCTTCGCGAGCGCACCACTCGAACCGCCGTTGGCAGCGCCGTCGGTGCTGCCTGGCCCGGAAGTGCGCGACAGGTCCGGCACGACGGAGAAGAAGTAGGGGTGGTGGAGGTTGTTGTCCTGGACGGAGGTGTGGCCCCGTTCGCCCTCGAACTTCCACGGACCGTCGATCCACGCCCAGTAGTCGCCCGGCGGAACATCGTCGAAGCGCACGTTCCCCTTGGCGTCGGAAACGGCCTCGACGACGGGGAAGCCGTTCTCGCGGTCGGTGAGCAGCACGATCCGGGTGTTGGGGATGCCCTCACCCTCGTCGAACCAGTTGCTGCCGTTGCGGTCCTGACCGATCCACCCCTTCAGCGTGAGGCCCCCGCCCTTGATGCTCGCCCAGTCGTAGGCGTGCGCACCGTCCGTGTTGCGGTCGGGGTTCGGCGCGAAGTCACAGGTCACGATCAGCTTGCGCGAGGAACGCGCGGCGATGGGGACGGGCTCCTTGACGACGAAGACCTTCGTCTCGCCGGCGTCGAGCGTCACGCCCTTGCTGGTCGGACGCAGATCGCCCCAACTCGGGGGCGCCGGGTAGTAGCCGCTGCCACCGAGGTGGTTGCCATGCCCCAGCGGGTTGCACCTCACCTGGATGCCGCTGATCCGGCGGTCGTCCGTGTTCTTGAGCGTGATGGTGACCTGGGCTTCGTCGCCGAGCGCATAGGTGGCCTTGTCGAGCACCACCGTCGCCTTGAGCCTCTCCCGGTACGGCCGCTCTGCCCGTGCGACGACCTGCGTGGCGACTCCAGGCTCCACCCTGGTCTGCTGGAGCTCACCCTCGAGGTGCACGATCCATCCGTCGGGCAGCGTGTAGCTGACCCAGTAGCCGCCGGTCGGGATGTCCTTGAACGAGAAACGACCGTCGGAGTCCGTCGTGGTCTTGAAGTAGCCGTACGGCGCACCACCGTTCGCCTCGACCACGGCATTCGCGGCGGCCTCGCCCGCGTCCTGCCGGCCGTCGCGGTTCCTGTCGACGTAGACGACGCCGGTGAGGTCGCCCGTTGTCAGCACGACCTCGACCGTGCCGCCGAAATCGTGGTAGCCGAAGTGCCACCCGTCGGAGGAGCGGTAGTCGATACCTCCCCAGAAGCCCAGGAGGCTGTTGCCGAAGGACCTGATCGTGCCCGAAACACTGAACGTGCGGGACTCGCCGGCGGTCAGCGTGATGCCGCGACCGCGGGGTCCGAAATCGCCCCACTGCTCGGCCGGGATGTTCAGGGCATAGGGCTCCGAGCTCAGCCGAACGTCCTCAACCACCTGACCACCGACGTTCGTGATGGTCAGGTCCAGGCGAACTGTCTCGTGCGACTCGTAGCGCGGTTTCTCGAACTTCACCGTGCCGGTGACCTTCGCGGGACCTGTGGGCTTCAGGAAGCCGTAGCGGAAGCCGCCCTGCTCGGTGATGCGAACCAGGTCCTGACCGAAGTCGCGGAACGTCCACGGCCCGAGCAGCTCGATCCTGTAGTCGCCGCTGGGCACATCGGTGAGCTCGATCTTGCCGTCTCCGCCGGGGTTCGCGTTCCGCCGCACGATCTTCTCGCCGGTCCGCGGGTTCAGCAGCGAGTACCCCTCGACGGCGATGTCCTCGTCGGCGTCGATGTGGCCGTCGGCGTTCCTGTCCTGGCCGAGCACCATCGTGTAGCCGTTGGAAGCACCGCTGACCGCGGCCTCGCCGTGCACAGACGGGCCGTCGGTGTTCCAGCTGGCGTTCGGCGCGAAGTCGCAGTCGAGCTTGACGCTGCCCCTGGCGGCGAGCGGGATCTGCTCGTAGATCGTGAACTTGCGCGTCTCGCCCGCCTCGAGCTTGACGCCCTTCAGCACGTTCCACCCCTCGCCGCGTCCGAGCGCGTGCGCGGAGCCGTCACGGCCGCAGGCGGCCTGGATGCCGCTGATCGGGCGGTCGGTGGTGTTGGTGAGGCTCAGTGCGATCGTCGCGGTCGACGGTTGGTGGTACTTGGGGTGGTCGAGCGTCGCGGTCGCCTTGAGCTGCTCCGAGTAGGGCCGTTCCGCGCGTGCGGCCACCTCGGCCGTCTGGTTCGCGACGACCGTGATCAGGTCACCTTCAGCCTTGGCGTGGTGCACGACCCAGCCGTCGGCAAGCACGTAGGACAGCCGGTAGGTGCCGGGCGCGAGGTCGCGGAAGGCGAACTTGCCGTCCGCGTCGCTGGTCGTCTTGAACTCGGAGCTGTTGCCGACGACGGTGACCGCACCACCGGAGATCGCCTCACCGGCGTCCTGCCGCACGTTGCGGTTCTTGTCGGCGTACAGGACACCGGTCACGCTGTCCTGCCGTGCCGGGGAGGGAGCCGGCGGCGGTTCCGAGACCGGCGGCGCCGACGTCTCGGTGGGCGCCGGCGGTGTGGTCGTCGTCGGGTCGTCCTGTGCGAACGCGGCCGCGGACGTGGTGCTGAACGCCAGCACCGCGACCGTCGTCAGAGCCCCGGACCTGAGCGCAGCACTGACCGATCTCTTGGACAACGGATCCCCCAAAGACCCCAGTGACAATGTCGTCCGCCGATGTCCGAGCCCCCGCACGCACCCGCAAGACGTGCGGAAATTACCTCAACGGATCAGGTTCGCGGAAGCATCGTGCGGTCACGAAATGTTCACACGGGGCAAAAGATCCTCGATTCAAGATTTTTCGGCTCGAGGACAACCGGACGTGCCGGGAATGCGTGAGCACAGCGGGGACGACTGCGTCCGTCGCCCGGTGGCATGCTGTTCGTCGTGACGCCGGAGGACCTAGCGCACCTGCGCCGGGCACGTGACCTGATGGACCGCGAGTACGCCAGCCCGCTGGACGTGCCCGCGATGGCCCGCGCCGCCCTGATGTCGCCGTCGCACTTCGCCCGCCAGTTCCGCGCGGCGTACGGCGAGACCCCGTACGGCTACCTGATGACCAGGCGGATCGAGCGCGCCAAAGCGTTGCTGCGACTGGGAACGCTTTCAGTCACCGAGGTCTGCGTCGAGGTCGGCTGCACCTCGCTCGGTTCGTTCTCCGCGCGGTTCACCGAACTGGTCGGCGAAACGCCTTCCGCCTACCGGGCACGGTCGCACTCCTCGTTGGCCTCGGTGCCGGGATGCCAGTTGAAGGGTCTGACGCGACCAAGCAGATTTCGAGAAGCGACGCGTCCCCGCCCTACCTAGGGTCTGGTTCATGAAGCTCTCGCACACGTTCCTCTTCGTCCACGACCAGGACGCCGCACTGAAGTTCTACCGCGACGTCGTCGGCCTCGAGGTCCGCACCGACGAGTCCGTCGAGGACTACCGCTGGCTCACCGTCGGCCCGGCCGATCAGCCGGACATCGAGATCGGCCTGTCCCGCATCGGCCCGCCAGTCCCGCCGACCGACTACGAGGCGCTGAACGCGTTGCTGGCCAAGGGATCCCTGCAGGGCATCATCTTCGAGATCGACGACGTGGACGCGAAGTTCGAGCAGGTCCGCGCGGCCGGCGCCGAGGTCATGCAGGAGCCGATCGACCAGTTCTACGGCGTCCGCGACTGCGCGTTCCGCGACCCGTCCGGCAACATGATCCGGTTCTCGACGCCACGTTCCGCCGAGCGGTAAAAGCGCTTCTGGTTTCGGATTCGGCGTGCTTGAGTAGAGCCTTCTGGCGCACTCACGAGACAAGGTCGATGCCATGGGCAGCCCCGGACACACCGGGTGCCTTCGCCGTGCCCGGTGACACTCGCTGACTTTTCGTTGCGATCACCAGGAGCATCCACCTTGACGTGGTACACCTCATTCTTCACCGATCTCGCCAACACTTTTTGGCGCGGCGCCGTCCACCCCTCGCAGACCTCCGCTGAGATCGACTTCGTCGTCGGTCTCACGTCGGGACAGCGTGTGCTGGACGCGCCGTGCGGCAGCGGCAGGCACAGCATCGAGCTGGCCGGCCGCGGCTACACCGTCACCGGTCTCGACATCTCGGAGGAGGCCATCGCGCACGCCCGCGCGTTGGCGCCGGAGTTGGACTGGCGGCTGGGCGACGTTGCATCGCTCGCATCTCAGGACGTCGTCGCCGACCTGGCCCTGTGCATGGGCAACAGCTTCGGCTACCTCGACCACGCCGGTTCGCAGCGGTTCCTGGCGGACCTGGCCGTTATCGCACCCGTTGCCGTGATCGACTACGGCTGCGCGGCCGAGTCGTTGCTGCCTCAGCTGCCGGGCGAGATCCGCCTGTCCGCGGGCGGCATCGACATGGTCGCGGCCAACGAGTACGACGTGGCTTCCGGGCGGCTGCTGATCGACTTCACGTTCACCGACGGTGAGCGGACCCAGCGGTCGACCTGTGTGCAGCACGTCTACACGGCCGGTGAGCTGACCCGGATGTTGTTCGATGCCGGGTTCGGTTCGGTCGAGCTGTTCGGTGGCACCGATGGAAGCGCGTTCCGCGTCGGCAGCCATCGGTTGCTGGCTGTAGCGCGCCGCTGAAACGGCGAGGGGCGGCGCACCGGATCTGGTGCGCCGCCCCTGGTCGTACGCGAGCGTACGGCTTGGCGAACGCGCGGCTTCACCCCATGCGAGGGCGTACAGCCGCGCCGTACTGGCCAGGCCGAGCGACCGTCAGGTAGAGGTTGTCAATCGCCCGAGATGCCCCAGAACGCGAGGCTGTCGGGGTTGCCGGCCCGGTACAGCACGGTGGCGCGGCCCTCCCAACGGTTGACCATCCAGTCCCCTGCGATGAACCGTTCGAAGTCGGCGCCCGTGGGTTGGTCGTGGCCGAACGACACACGCACCTCGTCGTCCCGGAGCAGGCGGAGCACGGCGCTTTCGTCCCGCCCGTCAGGGTCGCTGAAGGTCATCATGTCGAGGATGGAGTGCGTGCCCTCGTCCCAGAACTGCTCGGTGTTCCTGGCCTCGTTCAGCTCGGCCATCGACGCGAACGTCAACCGGTCACGCAGGCCGTGGTAGTAGCTTCCGCCGGCCAGCACGGTCTCCTGCAACTCCATGAATGCCTGACGAACGTCAGGTTGGTACCCAACGACATAGTGCCACGCGGACGCACCCAACACGCCACCTCCTCCGGAACGGCGACAGTAAATCAGCAACGGTTCTGCTGCTGAACGTGCCGCAACGCGGAGGCTCAACGGCTTTCTCTGGGCAACTGAATGAGACTGGACACATAAGAGGCGGCTCACCGACTGGTGAGCCGCCCCTGTTTGTGCTGTCAAGTTGCGGAAGCGGAGGGATTTGAACCCCCGGACGGTTGCCCGTCTCCCGCTTTCAAGCTGAGCGCTGCTTAGCTCTGTGCATCGCCAAGTCTTAGCAGGACAAACGTACCTCAGCAGCGAGCGTGGTCGGCAAAGCGTGTGCACTTGAGTTGATCACGCTGGGTTCTTCTCGTTTGCGGGTCAGACCGAGGCGAGCTGTCCATCGGCCCACTGGCGAGCTGCGTCCGCCATCCGCTGCTTCCACGGCTGCGGGTCACTGGTCGCGATGTCCGTCCACATGTCGACGTTGGCGCGAGCGAATACGCCGAGCGCGGTTCGAGGCGCAGAAGCCCATGCGCGCGTGCGGCTCACGAGTTGCTCGGCCTGCGCGGCGGTGTGCCCGGCGGCGATCAGCCGCAGGGCGAGGCAACACGGATCGATCCACGCGGCGCCGCGAGTCGGCCATGCCCAGTCGATCATCCGGGGCGTGCCGGCCGGAGTGATGAGGATGTTGTCCGGGTTGTAGTCGGTGTGCAGCAATGTCTCGCCGCCGAGCAGCTCGGCCTCGGCGTCGTCGAGGTACCCGCGCCACCGTTTGCGTGCGTCCTTCAACGGCAGGTCCGGCACCGGAAGCGACGAGAGTGTGTCTACGGCGATCAAAACGGCAGGAAGGTCGGGCGAGCCTGGAGCGTAGTCAGGATGGCGCCCGGCGATGTACTCGAACGCGAGCACGTCCCAGCCGTCGGCGTCGTCGAGCCGCCACAGCAGAGCAGGGGCGAGAGGTTGCACGTGCGGGTTGATCGCCGCTTCGCGTTGTTGCGCAACGACACCAGCGTGATCGGTGCGGATGCCCTTGACGAACACCTGTCCGCCTGGGGTGTCGAGCACTGCGGCGAGCGCAGAATTCATCCCCTGCGACAGGGTGCGTGCCGCCATGATCTGCCCGACCTGTGCGCCGATCGCATTGCGCAAACCGGCGGGCAGGCTGCCCCACTCGATGCGTTCTTGCATGTTCCTCGACCATCGTCGTCCGCCCGTGAACGGGGCGAGGCTAGCTGACATGACAAAGGTGGCCGGACGCGACGCGCGTCCGGCCACCTGGTTTGGTGACAACCCGATCAGTACGGGTTGTCGTCCGATGCAGCGCAGTTGCACCGGTTGAAAGCGCCGAGCACCTCGACGTCGTCGACAAACTCGACGGCGTCGGCTGCAATCGGCTGCTCCGGCAGTTCAAGCGTCCCGCCGACCTCAACAGCAGCCGACGGCGGCAACAGATCGATCATCACCACTGACATGTGTAATCACCTCCCCCCGTGTTGGCAGTAGCGCTCAAGGGGTGCCTTCGCCGCCTGGTACAGCTTCGCCAGAGGGCGACAGGTCCAGCAGGTGCCCGACAGCGCGCACCCGGAACAGCCGCCGGTACGTCCCATGAGCGAGTCAGCAACTCCGGCGAGTTGCCGCAGGGCGTCGAGGCCGTGGTCGACGAGCGAGAACTGCGCGTCACGACCGACCTTGCAAATGCTCGCCTTGCCGTGCGGGTCAACGTGGAAGTGGGTGTGTCCTGCGCCGCACCCGGTGAACGGTCTGCGGGCGCGCAGAAACTCGGGTGACTGCGACGGCAGCGTTTCCGCGCCGCCATAGATCGTGGGCGAGATGTTCGAGTACACGTTGTAGCTGACGCCGAGATCCTCGGCGAACGCCTTCATCTCGGCGAGTTCGTGCTCGTTCCGCTCTGTGATGACGAGGTTGAAGTGCAACGGCAGCCCGTGCTCGTGTGCCGCCGTGATGCCCGTCGTGAACGCCTTATGTGACCCGCGCCGCGCTGTCACCGCGTCGTAGACCTCGGCACTGGCTCCGTAGACGCTGACCGTGATTCGGTACGGACGCCGTGCTGTCAGCAGGTCGAGAATCGGCCCAGCGTGCAAGCGCGACCCGTTCGTCGAGATGGTGACCATCATTCCCAGGTCCCATGCGACCGTGTAGACCTGCGGGAACAACTTGTCGATAGTTGGCTCACCGCCAGTGAGTTGCACCCACAGCACGCCGGCGTCGCGGATTGTGTGCAGCAACCGCTCGCGGTCACTCCATTCGAGCCCCTCGAACTCCTTCACCCCGAGGTAGCAATGCGGACAGTCGTAGTTGCATCCGAGGTTCAGCTCGTACGAAGCACGGCCGTACCCGTGCGGCGACGGCTCTCGGACCTTCACCGCATCGGCTAGCGACCTGCCCGTGATGTCGATGCCCCAACGCTGATGCGCTGCATCGACAAGCCACTGTGGACACGCGCTGTCCGTGCGTGCGGACGCTGCGAGCAACTCCTCGAACCTGGCAGAACCAATCTTCACCGCCCGCTGATCGTCCGGCTTCAACACCAGGTAGTCAGTCAGGAACGGACTTGCGATGAGCGCGTGCATCAGCCTCTCCCGTGGGTGGACATTCCGGAGTTCAGATCAACGGCCGCGCTCTTTGGCGAGGCAGGCAGGACATGCGTGCTCCGGATCGGTCGGCTTCGCCGGTGAGCTGATCGGCACGAACGGCTCTCGGTCGCACTTCGGCGTGACCACTCCATCGGCAATCGACTTTGCCCGGTGAGAGTCCCCTTCCTTGATCGACGCGTTGTGCCAGCGGTCGATGTCGCTAACCGGGGTAGCCATGTCCTACGCCGCAACGAGCTCGGGCGGTGTCCATACCGGCTGCTCTATCTGCTGAGATGGCTCGAACAACAACCCATGTCGTGGTGCGAACAACACGGGCGACTCGACAAGTTCTCGCACCTCGTCGTCGAGCTGGCTTTCCAACATGGCGACCGTAAGGGCGCCCTCGTCAGCGTCTGCGTGCTGACCGTGCATCGTGACGAAGAACCAGTGCAGGCAGATTCCCGCCAACAGCAGCATGAACAAGACGAACGAGCCGGTGAAGATCAGTGCGTTGACAGCCATCGTCGCAACTCCGTTCTGCGCAGGGTCGAGTTGGTGCATCGGGTGAACCGGCGGCGCCAAGGGCAGCCAGCACGGCTCAAGTTCTTGGGCGGGAAGCAGGCCCGTCATTAGCGATGGTGCGGCGCTCCAACTCGATGGCTAGCGAGGCGAACGTCGTCGGGCTAACCAGAGGGCTTCCAACGAGGCTGAACGGCGCGGACCAGTCCGGGCCAGGCGGCAGCCGAGATGCAACCGCCAGGCCTTCGCTGAAGACGACCGCAACGTCGAGGTACGGCCGCCCATTGGGCCACCGCCAGAACAGCAGCCCGTCATAGCGGCCGTGGTGGTCGAGCATGGGCAACACGTCGAAGCCAGCGCGCGTCATGCGTTGCACATCTGGGTGCATCGTCACAGCCGTCCTCGGCGCAGTGCCGCAGCACGCTTGTCACGCTTTGCCTGGTCAAGCGCAAACACCAAGCGCGCAACGAACATCAGGCTTGCCAGGACCGCGACAACGACCTCGCCAATCGTGACGCTCATGGGTCGTCACCTCCTGTTCTTGATCCGTGTTGCCGATGGCCGCGGTCAGATGCGCCGTCTTCGGGTTCGACCTCGACCGGTGGAGCACGGAACTGGCGCGTAAGTCGGGGAGTCCGCGCCAGTTCCGCCCACCCACCATCTCGAACCGATCCGAGCAACGCAAGCAATCTGAGCAATCTTGCGCACACTTACTCCGGTTGGCTGACTCAATGACTACAGAGAGCGAGAGTTGAACGCGCAGGTCACCCGGCGTGCCGTTGACTACCGGCACGATTGCGCAACACCATGCTGATACGTGCGCAATCTTGGGAGATGATCGTGCAACTGAAGTTCCTCGGCACCACGAGCAACAGCGGCTCGTGCCCGAACCTGTATGAGACCGATCGAGGTACCTACGTCGTGCAGGGCTACAAGGTGAGCGACCCCGGCGCCCTCGCCGCAGCCAGCAACCGGAACATGCTCGACACCGAGACGCTCGTCGAGATCCCGGTCGAGTTGCTCGACTTTGCTCCGACCACGATCAACAACGCCTCGTACCCGCACCTGTACGAAACCGGCCGAGGCACCTACGTCATGCAAGGCGACAAGGTCACCGACGCCGATGCCCTTGCGACTGCTCGCGAGCGGGGCCTGCCGGACACCGAGACGCTTGTCGAGATCACGGTCGGTTCACTGGACCTCGCGCCGATGGGAGTCTGATGGCAGACCTGATCGGCCCGGCAGCGTTCGGCGACCTCTTCCGCAGCTTTCAGCGCTCGGCCTGGCGATGGGAGGCCCAGGAAACGTATCGCCAAGCGGACGAGGTTGAGCCGTGGCAGAGGTGGCACGATGGCATACCAGTCCTTGAAGACCTCGACTGGTTGCGTCCTTGGCTTGACGACGTCCGGGCAGCCACCCAGGCCGGCAGGGTGTTTCAGCGCGTTCGAAAGCTCACTGATCCGTTGACCGAGTACCTGCGGTGGCAGATGGAAGTCACCCCGGCCAACGTCGAGGCAGGCGAGGACATCCGGCTCCTGCCGGATCACCTGGCACGAGAACTTGGGCTACCAGAGCACGACTTCTGGATCTTCGATGAGGTCCAGGTCGCCGTACTCCAGTTCGGTCTTGACGGCCTGACAGGAGCGGAGATCGTTACGGAACCCGCTACGGTGGCGCGGTACAACTCCTGGCGCAATATTGCTTGGACGACCGCGGTGCCTTTCGACGATTTCGCCAAGACCTAGCCACAACGAGGAGACCGTGAGCACGCCAGACGATCGCCGGATCGCGTTCGCCAATGAGCTGATCCGTGTCCGCAAGAAGGCCGGACTCAACGGCAAGCAGCTCGCCGAGCGGTGCGGATGGCATGCGTCGAAGGTCTCCAAGATCGAGAACACCCGGCAGGACCCGACTGACTCCGACGTCCTCGACTGGATGACCGCGGTCGAGGCGTCGGAGCCAGAGGTCGAGCGGATGCGCGAGTGGCTCCGCGAGATCGAGATCGACCGCGCTTCGTGGAAGCACCAACTCCACAAGGGCCACGCCGACAGACAGGCCTACAGCAAGCAGATCGAAAGCAGCGTCTCGACCATCCGCGTGTTCGAGCTGATCGTCGTGCCAGGGCTGGTGCAGATCGCCGAGTACGCCCGCCACATCTTCATCAGCGCTGCACAGTTCCAGCAGACGCCGATGGACACCGACGAGGCCGTGAGCATCCGTATCGAGCGGCAGCGGGCGCTCTACGACAGTGCAAAGAGCATTGAACTGCTCATGTGCGAGTCGGCGCTGATGTACTACGTGTGCCCACCCGAGGTGATGGTCGCGCAGATCGACCGGTTGCTCACGCTCCTCGGTCTTCGCGTGCGATTCGGCATCATTCCCTTGGGGACGAGACTTCCAACGGTGCCACCGAACGGCTTCTGGATCGTCGGTGATCGAGTACTGATCGAGACCGTCGACACCGAGATCAACACGGAGTCACCTGCCGACCTTGAGACCTACAACCGCCTGATGGACCAGCTGTGGACCGTCGCGGCAGAGGGAGACAAGGCACGCAAGATCCTCGTTCGGTGCGCGGAGGCGGCATCAGCAGCCGCCGCACACACGGACGACATTCCGCCGCAGGAGGGGAAGTAGCCGTGGAACAGCTGCAGTTCCGCAAGTCGAGTTACAGCGTCGGCAACCCAGAGCAGTGCGTCGAGGTCGCGCCCGCCCCGAAGGGTGTCCGCGTGCGCGACTCCAAGGGCTCGGCGCTCAACCTGCTTGAGTTCGGGTCAGATGCGTGGGCCGCATTTTTGAGGTCGTCGCGGTCATCCGCATAGGTCGCCCGATCTGTGCCCACGCGCTAGCGTGGGCAGCTCTTCGCTGGAAACGACGAAAGCGTGTGCACTGGACGCGCTGTGCGCGCCCAGCCGTGCACTGCACGAAGTGCTCTGCCCTGCGTTTTGGCAGGTTGGAGGCACTGAGCGGAAGCGGAGGGATTTGAACCCCCGGACGGTTGCCCGTCTCCCGCTTTCAAGGCGGGTGCATTCGGCCGCTCTGCCACGCTTCCCCGACGCCAACGGCGTCAGCCGAGAAGCCTAGCCGTTCGACTCCCGCAGGTGTGTCATGACCCGGTCGAACACCTTGGCCAGCACCTCGCCCTCCTCGGGAGTGATCAGGTCGACGATGTGCTCGCGGACGCCGCGCAGGTGTGTCGGGGCTGCCTCGACCAGTTGGGCCATGCCCTTCTGCGTCAGCTCGGCGAGGACGCCTCGGCCGTCTTCCGTGCACTCGCGGCGGAGCACCAGGCCCGCTTTTTCCATGCGGGCCACCTGGTGGGAAACGCGGGACTTCGAGGAGGCGACGTCCTCGGCCAGCTGGGTCATGCGCATGCTCTGGTTGGGCTGTTCGGAGAGGCGTACGAGGATCTCGTAGTCCGCCAGTGACACTCCGTGGGTGTCCTGCAGCTCTCGGTGCAAGCGGTCCATGAGCATGGAGGAACCGTTCACGTAGGTGCGCCACGCGCGCATCTCGCCCTCGTCGAGCCAGCGCGGCTCCTGCTCACTAGGTGTCACGGGAACTAAGGCTAGACCGACGATGACGATCGAGTCATTCCTCTGGAAAACGTCGCGTCCGGGAGGCAGACTCCTGCGCCGTACACGCGCGTTAACCACGCCCTTGAAAGGCTCTAACCCATGAGTTCGTTCAGACGGCTATCCGTTCTGGCGATCACCGCCGCCGCGGCCACTGTCATCAGCGCTACCGGTCCTGCCCAGGCCGATGTCCAGTCTCTGCGCGGTCGGGGCACCGTTGACGTGCGCCTGATCGGGATCAACGACCTGCACGGCAACATCGAGCCTCCGACCGGGTCGTCGGGGCGTGTGGTGCTGGCCGACGGCACGACCGTCGATGCTGGTGGTGCCGCCTACAACGCGACGCACATCAAGAACCTCCAGAACGAGGTCAAGAACTCCGTCATCGTCGGCCAGGGTGACCTGATCGGGGCGTCGCCGATCGTGTCGGCGTTGTTCCACGACGAGCCGACGATCGAGGTGCTCAACAAGGTCGGCATGGACGCGACCGCCGCGGGCAACCACGAGTTCGACGAGGGCTACAAGGAGCTTCTGCGCATGCAGCGCGGTGGCTGCCACCCGACGGACGGCTGTCAGTTCCGTGACACGTATCCCGGTGCGAGCTTCCCGATTCTCGGTGCGAACGTCACGAAGGCCAAGACCGGGCTGCCCGCGCTGCCGCCGTTCTGGGTGGAGATCCGCGACGGGATGCCGATCGGGTTCATCGGCATGCCGCTCAAGGACGTGCCGATCCTGGTCGACCCGAACGGCATCAAGGAGCTCCAGTTCGGTGACGAGGTGAAGGCGGCCAACAAGTACGCCAACTTCCTCGACGCCATCGGCGTGAAGTCGATTGTCCTGCTCGTGCACCAGGGCGACCAGGTGACCTCGCCCGGTGGCGGGCCCAACGCGTGCAACGTGGCGCCGCAGAACCCCGGCAGCTACATCGCGACGAACGTCAGCGCGAAGATCGACGCGGTCTTCTCCGGGCACAGCCACCAGCACTACAACTGCGTGGTCAAGGACCCGGCCGGCAACCCGCGGCCGTTCATCGAGGGTCTGGCGTTCGGGCGTGAGCTCAGCGTCGTCGACCTCAAGATCGACCGGCGGACGCGCGACGTCATCCGCGGCGAGACCAAGGCCGACAACAAGATCGTCACCCGCACGGTCACGCCGGACCCGACCGTCCAGGCCATCGTCGACCTGGCCAAGCAGAAGTCGGGCCCGATCGCGAACAAGCCGGTCGGCACGATCGGCGAGCCCATCCTGAGGGCGCAGGACCCCAAGACCGGCGAGTCCGCACTGGGCAATCTGATCGCCGACGGGCAACTGGAGGCCACCAAGGGCAACGGCGCGGTGCTCGCGCTGATGAACCCTGGCGGCGTGCGCGCCGACCTGACCTTTGCGAGCTCGCCCGCGAACGAGGGCGACGGTGTGGTCACCTACGGCGAGGCGTTCACTGTGCAGCCGTTCGGCAACATCCTGCAGACGATCACGTTGACCGGCACGCAGGTCAAGAACGTGCTGGAGCAGCAGTTCACCGCCACCAGGACGTTCGTGCTGCAGCCGTCGGCGGGCCTGAAGTACAGCTGGTCGGCGTCCGCGCCGTTCGGTTCGAAGGTCTCCGGCGTCACGCTCAACGGCGCCCCGCTCGACCCGGCCGCGAGCTACCGCGTGACGATCAACAGCTTCCTGCAGGGCGGTGGTGACGGCTTCAGCGAGTTCACCAAGGGCACGAACATCACCGGCGGCGGCATCGACCTGGACGCGTTCTCCGCGTACCTGGTGGCGCACCCCGGTACGAAGGCCCCGGCGCTCGACCGCATCACGGCACTGCCGTAAGACACACGAAAAAGGCCATCTCGGCGACAAAGTCGTCGGGATGGCCTTTTTCGTGTGTCAGGTTGCTCCATTTGATCTAGAGTGAGGGCCGATGTCCTGGTTGCGTCGGCTCGTGCTGCTCGCCGGTCTGGTGACCGGTGCCTGGCTGCTGGGCAGCGCAGGCGAGGCGAACGCCGACGTCAAGGTCGAGATCGACCAGCTCAAGGTCGAGGTGCGGCTCCCCGTCGTCGACGTCGGGTTGAAGGTCGAGACAGGTCTCGCGCCGCAGCAGCCTGAAGCACCCGTGCCGTCGGTGCCGAATCCACGCACCGAGGCTCCCGCACCGTCCGTGGCTCCGCAGACGCCGGCTCAGCCGGTCGTCGAAGCGCCGGCACCCGTCCAGACCAAGCTGCCGCAGCACGCGTCGCCGCCGTTGACGACGCGGCCCACGAGCCCCGTTCCCGTCCCGCAGCAGCCACAACCGCAACCGCAGGCCGAGCAGCCGATCGCCGGCACGCTCCCGCAGAGCGGCGCAGGCGCGACAGGGGGCGGAAACCAGATCCCGGCGGGCACGCTGCCGCACACGATGCGGCCGCCCACCACCACGACGTCTCTCGTCAGCACAGAACAGCTGGACACGCCCCGTACGATGCGCGCAGAAGAACCAACGTTTTCCCCCGATTGATCCAATGCCGTGCTTTCACAGCCGTGCACAGGGATCCGTCATTCCACTCCAGGGAGAACAGTCATGCGCAAGAACCTCAACCGGACGATGTCCGCCGCCCTGCTTGCCGGCGGCATCATGGTCGCGACCGCCGGGTTCGCCCAGGCCATTCCGGTGCCGATCAACGTCGACGACGAGCTCCGCGTCGGCAACCTGGTGAGCGTCCCGGTCAAGATCTGCGGCAACGCGATCAACGTCCTCGGCGAGAGCGACGCGACCTGCGACAGCGCCCCGAAGCCCGCCGCTCAGCGCACGATGGCCGACCAGGCTCTCGTCTCCGCGCCCGTCACGGTGTGCGGCAACTCGGTCGGCGTCGTCGGCAGCGGTGACGGCAGCTGCGGCAAGACCAAGCCGGAAGAGCCCAACGGCACCGTCGAGGCCCCGGTGACGGTCTGCGGCACCAGCGCGGCCGTGCTCGGCACCGCGAGCGGTGACTGCGGCAAGACCGACGTGCCCGAGGAGCCGCAGCCGGAGGACCCGAAGCCCGAGGACCCCAAGCCGGAGCAGCCGGGCGAGAACCCCGGCAACGGCAACCCCGGCGGCGGCAACAACGGTGACAACTCGGGTGGCGGCAACACCGGCGACGACTCCGGCGCCGGCGCCCCGCAGATCGGCAACAAGGCCTCGCAGGCCTCCCCGATCCCGAACCTGTCGAAGACCGGCTCCGACCCGCTGGAGTTCCTGCTCGTGGGCCTCGGCCTGATGAGCGCGGGCGTGATGGCCCGCCGCGGCGCGCGTCGCGTCACCAAAGCCTGATCTTCAGCGCCTGATCTTCATGGCCTGATCATTTCCTGATCATTTCCGACAATCGCCCGGCGAGGACGTCCTCGCCGGGCGATTGCTGTCTGCACAGTCGATCTCCGCAGGTCACCCGTCCGACTTCACCAATTCAGGTTTCGGGTGAGGTGTTGAGATATGCGGCGATCAAGCGCATGCTCGATAACGAGCTGGCAACCGGAAGGTGAATGAACGAGACCACCGGGGGCCACGCCCAGAAGGGGTAGGTGGTGCTGTGCAGGTATCTCCTCGCTGTGGCGAAACGCGGTCTGTTGCATCCCCGCGAGTGGATCGGACGTGACCGGTCCGGTCGCGATTGTGTAGCGACGGACACGAGGTTTCGGGTGCCCAGGCGCCATCGGCGTCGCTCGGTGCACTTCGACGCTGTTGAGCTCGGCTTCGGTGTCGTCTCATGGCGTCACCGGCTGAGCGCCACGCCAACCTCCGTGGGCCGTAGTCGTCACAACCAAATGGGAAAGCCTTGGTGCGGTGCCCCGACGTCGGGCTCCGCACCGAGGCGTGTTTGGTGCTTTATCGTTTGCGGCACCCATTGGGTCCTTGGCAGGAGGATGCGGTGCAGTTCAACGAAGGCGCGGAACTCGACCTTTCTCAGGTTTCGGACCAACGCGGCGTTGGGGGTCGCGTCGCCGGCGTCGGCGGTGGCCTCGGCGTGGTCGGCCTCATCATCTACTTCCTGTTCCAGCAGTTCACCGGCATCCAGCTGCCCGCGGGCGGGCTCGAAGGGCTGGGCCAGAACACCCAGGTCGAGTCCGGCCAGCTGGCCGAGAAGTGCAAGACCGGCGCCGACGCGAACCGCGACAGCGACTGCAGGGTCGTGGCCACGATCAACTCGATCCAGGCGTTCTGGCAGGACCAGTTCGCCCGCTCCGGCAACACCTACCAGGTCACCAAGACCAACTTCTTCCGCAACAGCGTGAACACCCGCTGCGGCAACGCCACCTCCGCGGTCGGCCCGTTCTACTGCCCCGCCGACTCCCAGGTGTACATCGACCTGGACTTCTTCAACGAGCTGCGCACCAAGTTCGGTGCGACCGGCGGCCCGTTCGTCGAGGCCTACGTGCTGGCCCACGAGTACGGCCACCACGTCCAGAACCTGCTCGGCACCTCCGACCGGGTCACCTCGCGCACCGGTCCCACCTCCGACTCGGTCCGCCTGGAGCTGCAGGCCGACTGCTACGCGGGTGCGTGGGCCAACGCCGCGACGAAGACCCCATCCGCCAACGGCCAGCCCCTCATCACGAACATCACCCAAGAGGACGTGACCGCCGCACTGGACGCGGCGGCGCGCATCGGTGACGACTTCATCCAGCGCGAGCTCGGTGGCGGACGGGTCGACACGACCAAGTTCAGCCACGGCAGCTCTGCGCAGCGGCAGAAGTGGTTCACGACGGGGCTGCAGACCGGGGATCCGGCGCGCTGCAACACGTTCGACACGAACAACCTGGGCTGAGCACAGGAGTTCAGCTGGTGATCAGCTGAACGCACTCGGCAAGACCCTCCACCGAAACGTTCCACTCCGGACGCACGAAGTTCGCCGCGTCCAGCCGCAAACGCACGTGCTCAAGACGTTCGCCGCGCGGTGCGAGACCGACCGTGCCGTCGTGCACGTAGCCGAGCTTCGCGCTGACGCGGTTGGACGCGTGGTTGCCCACCCACGCGCCAGAACGAGCGATGCGCGCGCCCAGGTGGTCGAACGCGAACTGCAGCACGGCGATCCGCATCTCGGTGCCGAAGCCGTTGCCCTGGTACTTCAGACCGAGCCACGAGCCGGTGCCGACCTCGCGCAGGACGCCGAAGTCACGCGCGCCGATCTCCTGCACACCGATGACCTTGCCCTCGTGCCGGGCGATGAAGCTGATGTTCCAGTCCTTCGCCTCGAACTGAGCACGCCGGCCCCAGTAGAACTTGACCATGCTGAAGCCGTTGTCGTTCGCCAGGTCGTCGGTCCACGGCGTGCCCAGCGGCATCACGGCCGGATCGTGAACGCCTGCCCGTGCAACGTCGACGAGCTCGTACAGCCCTTCGTCGTCGTCCGGGCGCAGTTCGAGGCGCGGTGTGCGCAGAACCAGGTGCCGCAGAGGCCAGGCGTCCATCTTCCGATGGTGCCGCCCCCGTCCAACGGATTACGGTCGACTGTATGCGTGCCATCACTGTTCGCGAACCCGGCGGCCCTGACGTGCTCGAGTGGACAGAGGTCCCCGATCCCGTGCCCGGTCCCGGTGAGGTGCTGATCGACGTCGCGGCTTCCGCGGTCAACCGCGCGGACCTCCTGCAACGGCAGGGTCTCTACCCGCCGCCGCCCGGTGCGTCGGACGTCATCGGGCTGGAGTGCTCCGGCACGGTCGCCGCGCTCGGTGAGGGCGTGACCGGATGGAACGTCGGCGACGAGGTGTGTGCGCTGCTCGCCGGAGGTGGCTACGCGGAGAAGGTCGTCGTGCCCGCACCGCAGATCCTTCCGGTGCCGAAAGGCGTCGACGTCGTCACGGCGGCCGCACTGCCCGAGGTCGCGTGCACGGTGTGGTCGAACGTCGTGATGGACGGCCGGTTGAAGCTCGGGGAGACGTTCCTCGTGCACGGTGGTGCCGGAGGCATCGGCACGCACGCGATCCAGGTCGCCAAGGCGCTCGGCGCGACCGTTGCCGTCACCGCGGGCTCGGACGAACGGCTCCGGAAGTGCGTCGAACTGGGCGCGGACATCACGGTCAACTACAAGACCCAGGACTTCGTGGCCGAGGTCAAGCAGGCCGACGTCGTGCTCGACAACATGGGCGCCTCCTACCTGGGACGCAACATCGACGTCCTCGCGCAGGACGGCCGGCTGATGATCATCGGCATGCAGGGTGGTGTGAAGGGCGAGCTGCCGATCGGCAAGCTCCTCACCAAACGAGCCTCGGTGATGGCCACCGGTCTGCGCGGCCGGAGCATCGAGAGCAAGGGCGCGATCGTGGCGCAGGTCCGCGAGCACCTGTGGCCGCTGGTCGAGAGCGGCGCGGTCAAGCCGATCGTCGGCGAGGTCGTGCCCATGTCGAACGCGGCGCAGGCGCACCGGCTGCTCGACGAGGGCGACGTCTTCGGGAAGGTGCTGCTCAAGCGAGAGCGGTAGCGGCCGCCAGCGAGGTCCGGGGAGCCGTGCGGAACTTCAGCCCGAACTCCTCGGACCACCGCACCAGCACGGCCTGCTCGTCCGGGCGATCGACGTCGTCCGCCAGCACGGTCGCCCTGGCGCCAGCACGGCGCGCAGCACGGGCAACGCGGGATATCGCGAGTCGCCGAACCCAGGGCCGTCAACGAGCAGCAGGTCCACCAGACCGAACCGGTCGACGTACCCGAGCACCTCGTCGTGCACCTGCTGCGGCGCGTACCACTGGCCGTGTCGTGACAACGCCGCCGGATGCCGCGACAACGGCGCGTGCACGACGCGAGCGACCGAGC
This sequence comes from Lentzea indica, assembly GCF_012184385.1. GTDB lineage: Bacteria > Actinomycetota > Actinomycetes > Mycobacteriales > Pseudonocardiaceae > Lentzea > Lentzea indica. The sequence continues at coordinate 12,255 of NZ_VSRL01000066.1, read as the reverse complement.
CCAGACCTTCGCGTCGCAGCTGTGAGGCGACAAAAGCGGCCGTGCGTTCGTCGTGCTCGATCGACAACAGGTGCCCGAAGCCGCGTTGGGAGAGCAATCGGGCCAGCAGGACCGAGGAAGAGCCGCAGCCCAGTTCCACCAGCACGGTCCTGGCGCCGAGCACGATCTCGTCCATCACCGCGACCAGAGCCGCCGGGCGCAGGTCGCCGGAGGTCCACGGCAGGTACTCCGTGTTCAACGATCCGAGGCGCTGCAGTGCCGAGAGATCGGCGAGCTCGCGAGCGAGCGAGTCGTCCAAAAAATGATCTCCCAAGTCACTCAGCCCAGTTCGGCCACCGCCCGTACCAGGTCGTCCACTTCGACGGCGTTCGTGTAGTGCGCGAGCCCGACGCGGATGGCGCCGCCGACCTCGCCGACGCCGAGCACCGAGAACACGCCGTACTGACCGGGGTCGGCGAACGCGCAGACGCCTCGTTGTGCGAGGTGTTCGACGCTGTCCTCCGCCTTGACCCCGGCGATCGTGAACGCCAGGGCGGGTACCCGCCGCATGGCGTCGCCGATCACCATCACGTGTCGCAGCGAACGCAGTTCGTTGATGAGATTAGCGAGCAGCCCAGCCTGGTACGCCTTCACGGATCCCAAAGATGTGACCAGTCGCTCACGGCGCGTGCCCGAAGCCGCGTCGTCGAGCTCCGCGAGGTACTCCACGGACGCGACGAGACCGGCGAGCATCGGGTAGGCGTGCGGGCCGAGCTCCAGCCGTTCCGGGCCGCGGGCCGTGGGGTCGACGGAGCACGACGGCAGCCGTTCCAGCACTGCCGGGTCGCGGAACACCAGCGCGCCGACCGGCGGGCCGCCCCACTGGCCGGCGGAAAGAGCGACGACGTCGGCACCCATGCCAACGATGTCCAAAGGCACGAACGGTGCGGCCGACGACGCGTCCACGACCATCAGCGAACCGTGCGCACGCGCCACCGACGAGATCTTGCCGAGGTCAGGACGGGTGCCGACCACGCCGGACGCCGCGGTGATGGCGATGAGCTTGGTGCGGTCGGTGACCAGCTCGTCGTACTGCCAGCTCGGCAGCTCGCAGGTCTCGATGTCGATCTCTGCCCATTTGACCGCGCTGCCGGTGCGCTGGGTGGCGCGCAGCCACGGCGCGATGTTCGCCGGGTGGTCCAGCCGCGACACGAGCACCTCGTCGCCCATGAACCAGTCGTCGGTCATCGCGTCCGCGAGGCGTTGCAGCAGCACCGCGGAGGACGGACCGAGCACGACACCGGCCGGGTCACCTCCCACGAGGTCCGCGACGGCCCTGCGGGCAGCGTCCACGATGGCCTCGGCCCGTTGCGAGGCGGGGAAGATGCCACCGGGTCCTGAGACCGGGGCGCGCAGCGCGGTGGAGACGGCGGTGGCGACCTGTTCTGGCACCTGCATGCCGGCCGGTGCGTCGAGGTGGACCCAGCCGTCGCCGAGCGCGGGGAAGAGCCCTCGTACCCGTGCGACGTCGAACGCCATGCCACACACCGTACGTATGAAGGCAAACACAGTGTCGGCCAGCCCCCACCCGGCTAACCGTCAACGAACGAAAGAGGCCAGGATGGAGACCATGAACCAGGAGCAGCCCGTCGTAATCGTCGACGGCCAGGACGGTGACATCACCGACATGGTCGAGCAGCCGGCGAAGGTCATGCGGATCGGCACGATGATCAAGCAGCTGCTCGAGGAGGTGCGGGCGGCACCTCTGGACGAGGCGAGCCGCAACCGCCTCAAGGAGATCCACAAGAGGTCCATCGAGGAGCTCGAGGACGGTCTGGCGCCGGAGCTGCGCGAGGAGCTGGAGCGCCTCTCGCTGCCGTTCACCGAGGACGGCACCCCTTCCGACGCCGAACTGCGGATCGCGCAGGCCCAGCTGGTGGGCTGGTTGGAGGGCCTGTTCCACGGCATCCAGACGGCGCTGTTCGCCCAGCAGATGGCGGCACGGGCGCAGCTGGAGCAGATGCGCGGGCGTGCACTCCCCGCCGGGAGCAGTGAGAGTCACGAGAGCGGCGTCACGGGCAAAGGCACCGGTCAGTACCTCTAGCCCGGTGCGGAGCTGGTCGTAGCTGTGAAAGTGATCAAGATCCCGGGCGTGGTGACCAGTCCGTGACGTACCGGCGTCCAGGTCCTTCAACCGGCGCCGGTACGCTCAGTCCTCGTGCAAGCCACCAGTACGCTCGACCACCCCGAGGCGCCTCCTGCCACCAGGTCGCGCAGCTTCAAACGCGCGTTCGCGGATGTGCGGGAAGCGTGGGACCACCGTGAACTCTGGGGTCACCTCGGCTGGCAGGACATCAAGCAGCGCTACCGGCGCTCGGTCATCGGTCCGTTGTGGATCACGATCTCGATGGGCACCACAGCCCTCGCGCTGGGCCTGCTGTACTCGGTGCTGTTCAAAACGGACGTCGCCACGTTCCTGCCGTACGTGACGGTCGGCTTCATCGTCTGGAACTTCATCGTCGGCTGCGTCACCGAGGGCACCGACGTGTTCATCGCGAACGAGGGGCTCATCAAGCACCTCCCCGCGCCGATCACGGTCCACGTGATGCGCATGGTGTGGCGCCAGGTGCTGTTCTTCGCGCACAACCTCGTGGTCTACGTGGTGGTGCTCGCCATCTTCTTCACGTCGCTCAACCACGACTACCAGATCAGCGAGAACGGCCCGGTCCATCCCGGCCTGAGCTGGACCATCGTGCTCGCGATCCCCGGCTTCATGCTGCTCGCGGTGAACGCGGTGTGGGTCTCCCTGCTGTTCGGCGTCATCAGCACCCGCTTCCGCGACATCCCGCCGGTGGTGAACAGCTTCATCAACCTGGTGTTCTTCATGACGCCGATCGTCTGGGACGCGGGTGTGCTGCAGAGGGTCACCGGTGGCGACGACGACGGCGGCTGGCGCATGCTCATCGCCGAGCTCAACCCCGTGTACCACTTCGTCGAGGTCGTCCGGGCTCCGCTGCTCGGCCACGCCGTCGACTGGCACCACTGGGCGATCGTCGGCGCCTTCACCGTCGGCGGCTGGTTCGCCGCGCTGGTGATCCTGCGCAACTACCGCGCCCGCGTTTCGTACTGGGTCTGAGAAGGAAGTCGACTCACAACCATGGTCAGCATCGACGTCTGGAACGCATCGGTCGACTTCCCGATCTTCGACGCGAAGTCGAGATCGTTGAAAAAGCTCGCGCTCGGCAAGGTCGGCGGCAAGATCGGCTCTGAGGGCCGGGTGCCGATCATCGAGGCGCTGCACGACATCACGTTGTCCCTGAAGGACGGCGACCGGGTCGGCCTGGTCGGCCACAACGGCGCAGGCAAGTCCACGCTGCTGCGCCTGCTGGCCGGCATCTACGAACCGACGCGCGGAAACTCGCGCATCATCGGCAAGGTGGCGCCGGTCTTCGACCTCGGCGTCGGCATGGACCCGGAGATCTCCGGCTACGAGAACATCATGATCCGCGGCCTTTTCCTCGGGATGACCCGCAAGGAGATGGAGAAGCGGGTCGACGACATCGCGGAGTTCACCGAGCTCGGCGACTACCTGCAGATGCCTCTGCGCACGTACTCGACGGGCATGCGCGTGCGGCTCGCGCTCGGCGTGGTCACCTCCATCAACCCGGAGATCCTGCTGCTCGACGAGGGCATCGGCGCGGTCGACGCGGCGTTCATGGCCAAGGCCCGCGACCGCCTCAAGGACCTCGTGAAGCGGTCCGGTCTGCTGGTGTTCGCGAACCACTCCGACGAGTTCCTCATCGAGTTCTGCGACACCGCGATCTGGATGGACGAAGGCCACGTGAAGATGCACGGTGGTCTGCGTGAGGTGCTCACCGCGTACAAGGGCCACGACCCGTTCGAGCGGATCAGCCCCGAACTGCTGGCAAGGCTCGGCCACTCCTCTCCCGTCCTCAGTGGAAATGGCGGCGAATAGACCGTGAACCTCGAGGCACTGCCCAAGGGCTCCGTCGTCGCGGTGGTGGTCACCCGCCACCGCCGGGAGCTGCTGGCCGAGTCGCTGAAGGCGCTGGCCACCCAGACGCGCGTCCCGGACCACCTCGTCGTCGTCGACAACGGCCCTGACCAGCCGGTCGGCGACCTCGTCGAGCAGTGCCCGCTTCCCACGACCTACCTGCCGTCGCACCGCAACCTCGGTGGCGCCGGCGGCTTCGCGCTGGGCATCCTGCACGCGCTCTCGCTGGGCGCGGACTGGGTGTGGCTCGCCGACGACGACGGCCGCCCTGGCGACGAGAACGTCCTGGCCGTGCTGATGGAGGAGGCAGAGCGCCGCAAGCTCGCCGAGATCTCCCCCGTCGTCACGAACATCGACAGCCCGGACAAGCTCGCGTTCCCGCTGCGCCGCGGCCTGACGTGGAAGCGCTCGGCCGCCGAGCTCGGCACCGACTTCCTGCCGGGGATCGCCTCGCTGTTCAACGGAGCGCTGTTCCGCGCTTCGACGCTCGACGTCGTCGGCGTGCCGGACTACCGGCTGTTCTTCCGCGGCGACGAGGTGGAGATCCACCGCCGGCTGGTCCGCTCCGGCCTGCCGTTCGGCACGTCGCTGCGGGTCGCGTACGTGCACCCGGACGGTTCCGACGAGTTCAAGCCGATGCTGGGCGGCAAGTTCCACGCCCAGGACCCGGAGAACCCGATCAAGCGCTACTACACGTACCGCAACCGCGGGTACCTGCTCTCGCAGCCGGGCATGCGCAAGCTGGGCGCGCTCGAGGTGTTCCGGTTCGGCCTGTACTTCCTCGCCGTGAAGCGGGACCCGAAGGCGTTCGTCGAGTGGCTGAAGCTCGTGCGCCTGGGCCAGCGGGAGCGCTTCTTCCGCAAGTGAGTGATCTGCTGAGGGCGGAATCGCTGCCAGCGAAACCGCCCTTCAGCCGTGCCGGAACGCGGTTTGCTGATCGCATGAGCAAACTCGTGCTGTTCCTCGCCGCAAACCCGAACCCGATCACCCTCTCGGTCACCAAAGAGACGCGGGACGACCTCGCGCCGCGGCTGACCCAGATCGTCCGAAACGGTCACACGCAACCGATCTCGGGCCCGGACGGTCGTGAGTACGTCGTGAACTTCTCCAACGTCGTGGTCGCGCACTTCGAGTAACCGCTCGCGCACCCGAGGTGATCGGAGTAAGACGGGATGGGTGATCTCCCGACGCAGACTTCTCTCCTTGGCCGGCGCGAGCGCGCTGCTCGCGGCGTGCGGTTCGAACACCGGCAGGGGCGGCAACGGCCAGGCCCTCAAACAGTGGTACCACGCGTACGGCGAGCCCGGCGTCCAGCAAGCCGTCGAGCGGTACGCCAAGTCGTACACGAAGACCCAGGTCGACGTGCAGTGGAACCCCGGCGACTACGACTCCAAGCTCGCGACGAGCCTGCTGTCCGACGGCGGACCGGACGTCTTCGAGTCCACCCCGCAGATCAGCTCGGTCCGAGCGGGTCAGCTCGTGCCGCTCGACGACGTCTTCGGCGACGCCAAGAGCGATTTCTCCGAGTCGATTCTCGCGACGCACACCGTTGACGGGAAGATCTACGGGGTCCCGCAGGCGGTGGACATGCAGATGTTGTTCTACCGCAAGAGCTTCTTCGATCAGGCCGGAGTTCGACCACCGTCCACTGTGGACGAGCTGATCGACGCGTCGCGGCGGCTCACCAAGGGCGGTGTCAAGGGGCTCTTCGCCGGCAACGACGGTGGTGGCGGCGTGCTGGGCGGGCCCGCGCTGTGGTCCGCCGGCCTCGACTACGTGCGCGACCACCAGGTCGGGTTCGACGATCCCGTTGCGGCGCAGGCGATCGGCAAGCTGCGCGAGCTGTACACCAGCGACAGCCTGCTGCTGGGCGCGGTGAAGGACTGGGCGGAGCCGGACGCGTTCACGCAGGGGCTGGTCGCCATGCAGTGGACGGGGTTGTGGACCGTGCCCGCGATCCAGAAGGCGCTGGGCGACGACTTCGGGGTGTTGCCGTTCCCGAAGCTCACGGGCAACGGCAAACCGAGCGTGCCGGTCGGCGCGTTCGGCGCCATGGTGAACGCCAAGTCGAAGCGGATCAACGAGGCCAAGGAGTTCGTGCGCTGGCTGTGGATCGAGCGGACCGACCACCAGGAGGACTTCAACCTCAGCTACGGCTTCCACATCCCGCCGCGCAAGAGCATCGCCGGGAAGGCGTCGAAGCTGACCTCGGGTGCGGCGGCCGACGCGGTGAAGTTCGTGCAGGACAACGCGAAGGCCTCCAACCCGCCGGACTGGACGTCGGTGATGCGGACCGCGTTCAACGACGCCGTGTCGCGCGTCGTCCGTGACGGCGCTCCCGCCGACGCGGAGATCAAAGGTGCGGCGCAGAAAGCGCGGGACGAGCTGAAGCGTCTGTACGGATGAGGCACGGGCGCGCGTTCTGGCTGTTCGTCGGGCCGTTCGCGATCGGGTTGCTCGTGTTCGTGTACGTGCCGATCGCGTGGAGCCTGCTGCTGTCGTTCTTCGACGCCCGCAACACGGTGACGCCGACGGAGTTCGTCGGACTGCGCAACTACGTGGACATGCTGACGGACGCGCCGTTTCTGCGGAGCCTCGGCACGTTCAGCGTGTTCGCGGCGTTCATCGTGCCGCTGACGTTCGTGCTGGCGCTGGCGCTGGCGTTGCTGGTCAACCAGATCAGCTTCATGAAGGCGTTTTTCCGATCGGTGTTCTTCCTGCCGACGGCCTGCTCCTACGTGGTGGCGTCACTGGTGTGGAAGCTCTCGATCTTCAACGGCGTGCGCTTCGGGCTCGCGAACACGGTGCTGGGGTGGTTCGGTGCCGAGCCGATCGCGTGGACGGTGTCGACGTCGCCGCCGTGGTACTGGCTGGTGCTCGTGACGCTGCGGCTGTGGCTGCAGCTCGGGTTCTACATGATCCTGTTCATCGCCGGGCTGCAGCGGATTCCGCAGCACCTCTACGAGGCCGCGTGGATCGACGGCGCTTCTCGTGGCTGGCAGACGTTGCGGTACATCACGTTGCCGCAGCTGCGAACGACTTCGGTGGCCGTGTTGCTGTTGCTGCTCATCGCGGCGTACCAGGCGTTCGACGAGTTCTACAACGTGCTGGGGACCGACCGCGGTTACCCGCCGTTCGCGCGACCGCCGTTGATCTACCTCTACTACACGGCCCTGGGTTCGGGCGGGCAGGACTTCGGGCACGGCAGCGCGGGCGCGGTGATCCTGACCTTGCTGATAGCCGGCGTGACGTTGTTGCAGGGCAGGGTGATCACGCGATGAGAGTCGCTCGCTACCTGGCACTGTCGATGGCGGCGGTGCTGTTCCTGATCCCGTTCTACCTGGTGCTGCGCAACGGTTTGGCGACCGAGCAGGAGATCACCGCACCAACGTGGACGTTCTGGCCTTCCGAGATCCGCTGGGAGAACTTCGCGGAGCTGTTCAGCAACCCCGCCGTGCCGATGGTCCGCAGCATGGTCAACTCGCTCGTCGTCGCCGTGCTGCAGACGTTCGGGCAGCTGCTGCTGTGCGGGCTGGCGGGGTACGGGCTCGCGCGGATCCCGTACCGGTACGCGAACGTGGTGCTGTACCTGGTCATCGCCACGCTGATGATCCCGGCGGCGGTCACGTTCGTGCCGACGTTCGTGGTCGTCTCGACGCTGGGCTGGGTGTCCGACCTGCGCGGGCTGGTGATCCCCGGACTCTTCAGCGGGTTCACGACGTTCCTGTTCCGGCAGTACTTCCTGAACTTCCCGCGGGAGCTGGAGGAGGCGGCGCGGATCGACGGACTCGGGCACTGGGGCACGTACTGGCGGGTGGTGGTGCCGAACTCGAAGGGGTTCTTCGCCGCGCTCGGCGTCATCGCGTTCGTGACCAGCTGGAACCAGTTCCTCTGGCCGCTGGTGATCGCGCAGGACCAGGACTCGTGGACGGTGCAGGTGGCGCTGTCGACGTTCCTCACCTCGCAGTCGATCGACGTGGTGCAGCTGTTCCTCGCGGCTGCGGTCTCCATCACGCCGCTCGTGGTGGTTTTCGTTGCGCTGCAACGGTTTCTCGTGCGCGGCGTGACGGAGACGGGAATCAAGGACTGATCAGCGCGCCTTGGTGAGCAACAGGAGGATGCTCGGCCCGAACCTGAGCCTGGCCAACGCGGGTTGAGCCTGCGGAGGCGGTTGCGGGCGTGCCCGAGGTTGGCGACCTCGACGACGGCGAGGCCGGCCGGGTCCAGGATCCTGGCGATCTCGGCCAGTTCCGCGGTCGGGTCCGGGAGGTGGTGCATGACGCGCACCATCGTGACCAGGTCGATCGAGGCCGTCGCGAACGGCAGGTGCGCGGCCTGCGCCTGGATCCGCTCGATGCCCTCACCGAGGTACCGCGCCGCGACGGCGAGCTGCCGGCTGCTCGGCTCGGCCAGCGTCACGTGGTCCGCGCAAAAAGGCCCCCGGAAACCGGGGGCCCTTTCGTCACACCGAGATCAGTTGTTCTCGAACACCTTGCGCCACGACTCGACCGAGGTCAGCTCGGGCAGCGCGTCGCGGTACACCTTCTGCATCCGCGGCCACTCCGACGACAGGCGACGGTAGTTGCGGACCGCCCGCTTCATGAGCTGGCGGAACTCCTTCGGGTCGCGCTTGCGGAACGCGACACCGCTGCCGTCCGCATTGGACACCGTGGCGCTGTCGAGGTTGCCCAGCAGGAACCAGCGCGCGTTCGTCGCCGGCACGTTGATCTGCGGGCGCTCGGCCGTGGCCGCCTGCGGCTCGCGCAGGTTGTGCATGAGCGCCTTCGCCGCCTCGGACGCGATCGTGACCGGGTTCGTCGGCGGGGTCAGCATCTGCTCCGCGCGCACCATGTCGAAGGTCGGCGGCGGGAACTCACGCGCCGACGGGAGCACCTGCGCGTCCGCGTACTTCTTGCGCAGCTCGCGGATCTCCGGCAGCGCGGTGCGCAGCGAGTCGAACAGCTTCGACGGGCCTGCCAGGAAGTCCTCGATCGCCTTCTGCTGCACGACGACCGTGGAGTACTCCATGGACAGCAGGTGCCGCAGCGACAGCTTCAGACCCTGCTTGAGCAGCGTCGAGCGGACGTCGTACGGGCTGTGCAACGCGGCGAGGACCAGGCGGTTGCGGGTGTGGAAGTACGCCTGCCAGTCCGTGGCGTCGTTCTTGTCCGTCCACGGCATGTGCCACACGGCCGAGCCGGGCAGCGACACCGTGGGGTAGCCGCGCTCGAGCGCGCGCAGCGAGTACTCCGCGTCGTCCCACTTGATGAACAGCGGCAGCGGGTAGCCGGTGCGCTGCACGACCTCGCGCGGGAACAGGCACATCCACCAGCCGTTGTAGGTGGAGTCGATGCGGGCGTGCAGCTCTTCGGTCTCGCGCAGCGACTCGGTGCCGAAGTCGTGGTCGGTCAGCGCGCCCGGCGCGGCACGCCAGTAGCAGGTGCCCAGGTCGACGACCTCGCCCATGCTGTGCAGGCGGGAGCGGGCCTGGAGGTTCAGCATGTGCGAACCGACGATGACCGGCTGCGCGGCGGCGCGGGCGAACGCGTTCGAACGCAGGACGGCGTCCGGCTCGAGGCGGATGTCGTCGTCCATCAGCATGATCTGGTCGGCGTCGGTGTGCTCGATCGCCTCGTAGAGACCGCGGGTGAAGCCACCGGAGCCACCGAGGTTGTCCTGCTCGATGACCTCCAGCTTGTCGCCGAGGGCCTTGACGGCCTCGGCGTAGCCGGGGGTGTTGCGGACCTTGACGGCGCCCTGGTCGGCGACGAAGACCTTCTTCAGCACGGACAGGACGGCAGGGTCCTCACCGAGGGCGCGCAGCGCGATGACCGCGTCCACCGGGCGCATCGTCGTCATGCCGATGGCGACCGTCTGCGCGGGCAGCTCCTGCTCGGTGGTCCACGCGGCCTCGTCGATCTGCATCGTGGTGTCGTCGGTGAAGACGTCGAACCAGATCCAGCCGCCGTCCTCGAACGGCGTGAGCGACACCTTCAGCGCGACGTCGTGCCACGCCTTCGCGCTGCGGATGACCTGACCGTCGAGGTGGATGATGTCGCCGTTCGGCTTCGAGCGGTACACGTCGATGCGACCGGCGCCGCGCACGCGCATGCGCAGCACGACGTCCTCGATGACCGTCCAGCGCTTCCAGTAGCTCGCCGGGAACGCGTTGAAGTACGAGGCGAACGACACCTTCGCCGAGGTCGGAACCGTGACCGCGCGGCGACCCGACACGTGACTGTGCACGTTGGTCGGCTCGTCGAGGTAGAGCGGACGCACGTCCAACGGGTCCTCGTCCCGCGGCATGATCACCCGCTGCAGGACCTGGGTCGGGTTGATCTTGGTGGCGCTTGCGGCGTTGGCCTGCTCGGTCACGTGCTTCCTCCGGCGAACCGAACGGCTTCGGTTCGGGTCAGCTTCATGGATTGGCTACCAGATGCCACAGGGTGGACGTCGTGGCTCGGCGCATCTCGCGCCATAGTACCCATTGTCAAATGACGATCGCCCGACCGCACTGGTTGCACGGCCGGGCGATGTTTCACAGGTCAGCCTGTCAGTCGAGGTCGCCGGTGATCGGCGTGCCCTCGGTCAGGTGCGGGGCGATCTTGTTGTCGAAGGCGCTGAGCGCGGCCCCGATCGCCATGTGCATGTCGAGGTACTTGTACGTGCCCAGACGGCCGCCGAACAGGACGTTCTTCTCGGCAGCCTCCTTCTTGGCGAGCTCGCGGTACCGCTCCAGCTTGGCGCGGTCCTCGGCGGTGTTGATCGGGTAGTACGGCTCGTCGTCCTTCTCAGCCGCACGCGAGAACTCGCGGACGATGACCGTCTTGTCCGCCGGGTACTCGCGCTCCGGGTGGAAGTGCCGGAACTCGTGGATGCGGGTGAAAGGCACGTCCGCGTCGTTGTAGTTCATGACCGGGGTGCCCTGGAAGTCACCGGTCGGCAGCACTTCCTGCTCGAAGTCGAGCGTGCGCCAGCCCAGCCAGCCCTCGGAGTAGTCGAAGTAGCGGTCGACCGGACCCGTGTAGACGATCGGCGTACCGGCCGGGATCTCGTCCTTCACGTCGAAGAAGTCCGTGTCGAGGCGGACCTCGATGTTCTCGTGCGCCGCCATCTTCTCGAGCCACGCGGTGTAGCCGTCGACCGGCAGGCCCTCGTAGGTGTCGTTGAAGTAGCGGTTGTCGAAGGTGTAGCGGACCGGGAGGCGGCTGATGACCGCGGCCGGCAGCTCCTTCGGGTCGGTCTGCCACTGCTTCGCGGTGTAGTCGCGGATGAACGCCTCGTAGAGGGGGCGGCCGACCAGCGAGATCGCCTTCTCCTCGAGGTTCTTCGCGTCCTTGGTGTCGATCTCGGACGCGTGCTCGGCGACCCACGCGCGAGCCTCGTCCGGCGACAGGTAGCGGCCGACGAACTGCGTGATGAGGCCCAGGCCCATGGGGAACTGGTACGCGGTGCCGTCGTGCATCGCGAACACGCGGTGCTGGTAGCCGGTGAACTCGGTGAACTGGTTGCAGTAGTCCCAGACCCTCTTGTTCGAGGTGTGGAAGAGGTGCGCACCGTAGCGGTGCACCTCGATTCCTGTCTCGGGCTCAGCCTCCGAGTAGGCGTTACCGCCGATGTGGGCACGACGCTCCAGCACCAGCACCCGCTTGTTCAGCTGGGTGGCGGCGCGTTCGGCGACCGTGAGACCGAAGAATCCGGATCCGACGACAATCAGGTCATAGCCAGCGAAGCTCACGATCGTGGAGGGTACCTGTGCCGCGCGGCACGGCCCCACTGCCCCCTGTCCGAACCGCACGGCCCTTGATCAGGTAAAACGCGTGCGACGATCGAGTTAAAGGCGTGCGACAGGCCGTCGGCAGGTCATTGGGCTGGTCGGGATAGCCTTGCCGGGTTACGCGGGACGACCCCGCACCTCCACTTGCTGAGCAACCTTGGGTGGTCCTGTGCCGACCGAAGCGAGCCTTCTGTTGACCATGGCGACGATCGGGACGTATCTCGCCGTCCTGTGGCTACCGGGCGGGCTCGCCGCCGCAGCCGCGGGTGTGCGCGGTTGGGCGCTCGCCGCCAGCGCGCCGGTGTTCACGTACCTGATCGCGGGCCTCGCGGGCCCGTGGCTGTGGAAGATCGGGATCCCGTTCAACATCTGGACGTTCCTGCTTCAGCACGGTGCTGGTGGTCGTCGCCTTCGGCGCCGCGCGCTGGTTCGTGGTGCGCAGGCGCGGCCCGATCGAGCGAGAGCCCTCGCCGTGGACGCGGGG